>CAZNLP010000078.1:0-8690 GCA_964574015.1 uncultured Clostridia bacterium
TGTGCAAATTTCTTCAGTAGGAATATTTGGCATTACATCAACATCTTTAGGGCCCTTAGTAACTGCACCAAACCACTTTCCGTTATCAATCATTCCAACTTCCAAGTCCGTTCCGGGTCCTTTATATTTAAACTTAACAAATTTTTTATCAGTTAAATAATTATATTTATTTTTCAAAATATTTATATGATTTGACCATAACTCTTCGTAGTTAGGTTTATCGACCCTGGTACATTTAAATATATAATCCCATAACTTATTATATGCTTCGTCTTCACTTAAGTCAGGAAACACTTTTTTTGCCCAGGGTTTAGAGGCAGCTAATGCAATAGTCCATTTGTTTTCAAAAGAAGTTAATTTTTTTTGCACGAATTCAAGAGCCTTCGATTTAACCTGCGACCATTCGCCTAGCAGCTTACTGTCAACATCTTTAAAAACTTCTGGATCAGGAGCAGATAAGTTTATTACAGACCAACCTTCGTCTATATAATCCTTATATTTTTTGATTTCCCACTCAGGAACATTTTTAAATATTTTTTTTGGAGCCAGTTGAAACTTAATTTTTTGGCTTTCATAGTCAGTCCAGTTTATATCTACATTTTCGGCACCTAACTCGAAAGCTTCCTTCATAATTAATCTGGCAAAATCAACATCATCTAAGGATGCTCTTATTTCTATTTTGTCACCTTCTTGAATGTTAATTCCTTTAGTAAGTATAATATTAGAGTAGTTTTTTAATTTTTCATTAAAATTCATAACGCACCTTCCTTTTAAATTTGTATAAATATATTATATAATACATTTAAGATAATTAAATGTATTTATCTTACAAAAGAGTTAAAATAGTATATTAAATTTGTAACAAATAGTTCATAAATTAAATTCGCAACTTAGATTGACAAATATTTAACAAAATGATATATTATCAATGATTTCTTTAAGTTGAATGGAGGATTATATGAAAATATATAAAATTAAAGAACTTTTAAAGGCAAAACAGTATACAGATAAAAACTTAGATGATAAAATAATTAATGGAGCTTATGCTTCGGATTTAATGAGTGATGTTCTTACAACAAATTTTTATGAAGAAAATTCAATATTAATATCTGGCCTTAACAATCCTCAGGTAATTAGAACTGCAGAAATGCTAGATATAGATGCAATTCTATTGGTCAGAGGTAAAAAACCAACAGATGAAACTATAGCTATGGCAAAAGAAAATGATATAGTTTTAATTGGTACAGATTTCAATATGTATAATTCCTGTGGCATATTATATTCAAACGGAGTAAAAGGAATAACTAATGAAAAAAATAAAAAATTATGTGTACAAAATTCAAAAAAATGATTTTACAAATGCTGGCAAGGTATCAAGCGAAATTAAGAGAACTTTAAAGAAAATAGGTTTTAATAATATAGTTATAAGGAAAATAGCTGTAATTTCTTATGAAAGTGAAATGAATATAGTTATTCATTCAGAAGGCGGATTAATAGAGCTTGGAATTTATGAGGATAAAATTACTCTTTTTATAAAGGATAATGGTCCTGGAATTGAAGACATTGAACTTGCTATGACAGAAGGATATTCTACAGCATCAAGCAAAGTAAGAGAGCTTGGTTTTGGAGCTGGGATGGGTTTGCCAAATATAAAAAATTGCTCTGATAAATTTGAAATTACATCTGATACTAATGGTACAATTGTAAGGTCTACTATTTTTTTAGAATAGGGGGGGAACTATGAAAAGGACTTTTTATTTAGAAAAAGATAAATGTAAAGGCTGTACTAACTGTATGAGAAAATGTCCTACAGAAGCTATAAGAATAGTAGAAGGAAAGGCTAAAATAAACGATGATAAATGCATAAACTGTGGAGAATGTATAAGAGTTTGTCCATATAATGCCTACAATGCTATAAGTGATAAAATAGAAGATTTAAAAAAATTTAAATATAATATAGCAATACCTTCAACAACGGTATACGGTCAATTCTCATTAGGAACTCAAATATGTAAAATTCATAATGCATTAGTAGGACTGGGATTTGATTATGTATATGATGAAAGTTGGGCTGCTGAACTGGTAACTAAAGCCATAAAAGATAAAGTATCCGAAGATATTAATGCAAGACCAATGATATCTTCAAATTGTCCTGCCATTGTTAGATTAATAAAAATCAAGTATAAAAGTTTACTTGAAAATATTATAGAAATAGAAGCTCCAATGGAAATAGCAGCGAGACTGTCCTTAGAAAGAGTTTTAAGAAACAACAAAGACTTAGAAAAAAAAGATATAGGTATTTTCTATATATCACCTTGTCCAGCTAAAATATTGAGTGTAAAAGAACCTATGGATAAGAAAGACTCGTATATTAATAGAGTAATTTCACTGAAAGAGATATATGGAGACATGATAAGAGAATTAAAAATGCATAGTGAATCATGCTTTTCAAATCCTTCTTTAACTGGTTTGAAATGGGCTATATCAGGAGGACAAACAGAAGCATGTGATTTTGAAAATAGTATTTCTGTATCAGGCTTGGAAAATGTGTTAGATATACTTGAAGAGATTGAACTTGGAAAACTAGATCATATTGATTTTATAGAAGCTTTATCATGTAATGGAGGCTGTGTAGGTGGCACATATAATTTTGAAAATCCATTTGTGGCTAACAGCAATATTAAGCATATCTTGAAGAAAACTGACAAAGGCTTATTATTAAATGATGATGTAGAAAAATATACGGAATTAAAATCAAAAGGATATTTTGCTTCCAAAATCATAGATAAATTTGAAGAAGATAGAAAGCCTAATATAAAAGAAGCAGTTGAAAAAATAGATAAAATAGAACAAATTTATGATAAATTACCTAAGTTAGATTGTGGATCCTGCGGGGCTCCTACCTGTAGGGCACTAGCAGAAGATATTGTAAATGGAACAGATACTATTGATAGCTGTGTTATTTTAAAACTGGAGGGTAATTAAATGAATGCAAAAAAAATAATGGATGAACTTAATTTAGAAGACATAACAAAGTTATCTAATAAAAAAACAGTAACTAATGCTTATATAGGAGATTTATTGAGTTTAGTAATGTCAAAAGCTAAGGAAAATAGTATTTGGATAACAATCCAAACTCATTTAAACATTATAGCTGTTGCAGAACTTGTAGACATAGCATGTATTGTAATAGTAGAAAACATGGAAATAGATAAAGATACTATTAGCAAAGCTAAGGAGTTAGATATTCCAATATTTAAAACTAGCAAATCAGCCTATGATGTAGCCAAAGATTTATCAAAATTAGGAATTTAAGTGATTCAAAATGAAACTTTACTATGATTTACATATACATTCTGCTCTATCTCCATGTAGTGAAGATGATATGACACCTAACAATATAATAAACATGGCATATATAAAAAAAATAGATTTAATTTCAGTCACTGATCATAACTCCATGAAAAATTATCCTGCTCTAGAGAAAATTGCCAGTAAAAGAAATATAAAAATATTACCTGGGATAGAAGTGACAACTAAAGAAGAAGTTCATATGCTTTGCTACTTTAATAGCTATAAGGAAGGAATGATTTTTTCAGATAAAATATATGACTCATTAAATAAAATAGTTAATAAACCTGAAATTTTCGGGAACCAAATAGTGTACGATGAAGAAGATAGGAAAATAGGTGAAGAAAAGTTTTTGCTTAACAACACATCTGAATATTCAGTAGAAGAAATTTATCATATGGTAAAGAATCATAAGGGTATATGCGTTCCAGCTCATGTAAGTAGATTAGCTAATGGAATAATAGGAGTATTAGGATTTATACCTCAAGATTTAGATTTTAAATACATTGAGGTATGTAAGAAAAGTAATAATATAGCTGATAAATACTTGGATAAATACAAAATACTAGTTAATTCGGATGCACATAAATTAACAGAAATATCTGAAAGGTTAAACTTTATAGAATTAGATAATTTAAATAGTTTTATTTATTAATAGAGTTTAGCTTTTTTTTGTTGAGAGGAGAAAAATGAAAGAATTATCACTTCACATATTAGATATAACTACAAATTCAATAAATGCCGGTAGTACTTTAATAAAGATTGAAATAATAGAAGATATTGATGAAGATTCCTTGAAAATAATCATATCAGATAACGGTAGTGGTATTAAAACAGAAAAAATAAACGAAATACTAGACCCTTTTTATACGACAAGAAAGGTTAGAAACGTAGGATTAGGATTACCTTTTTTAAAATTAGCAGCGGAAAGATGTGATGGTGAATTTGACATACAGTCTAAAGAAAATGTTGGAACGGTTGTTAGTGCAAGTTTTAAGAGGAGTCATATCGATAGAGCGCCTATTGGAAAAATTGAAGAAACTATATTAACTATATTGAACTTTAGCGAAAATTTTGATTTAATATATATACATGAATTAAACAATAATAAATTTGTGCTTGATACAAGGGAGATAAAAGAAGTACTAGATACACATGACATTAAAGATCCTAAAATTTTGATTTGGATTAGAGAATACATTAAAGAAAATATTGAAGAACTTTCAATATACAATTAACAAAAAAACAATATAAAAACAAAAGAGATTGTGTTATAATGAACAAGTTAATACTGTATACAATAAACATATTAATTAATTAGAGGTGATCATTAATGAGTAGCAAAGGCTTAACTTTTAGGGGAGGAATTCATCCACCTCACTTTAAAAAGCAAACAGAAAACAGCCCAATAGAAGAGGGGATACTACCAAAAGAAGTAGTTATACCACTACATCAACATATTGGAGCACCATGTGAACCAACTATCAAGTTAGGAGATTATGTCAAAGTAGGGCAAAAGATTGGAGATACTAAAGCTTTTGTATCAGCACCTATTCATTCAAGTGTTTCTGGAATTGTTACCAAAATTTCAGATAGAAGTTCTCCTACGGGAGCAAAGGTGAAAAGTGTTATCATACAGGTAGACGGTAACCAGGAAATCTCGGAAGAAGTACAATCAAAGGGAGATTTAAATAAACTTGATAAGGATGAAATCTTAACTATAGTAAGAGAATCAGGACTCACTGGAATGGGGGGAGCTGGATTTCCAACGCATGTGAAATTGAGTCCACCAGAGGATAAAAAAATTGATATATTAATAATTAATGGAGCAGAATGCGAACCTTATTTAACTTCAGATCATAGAATGATGTTGGAGTTTCCTGAAAAAATAATTTTAGGAACAAAGGCGATTATGAAAGCTCTTGGAGTTAAAAATGCAGTTATAGGTATAGAAAATAATAAACCTGATGCAATCAAAACTATGAAAAAGGCTGCAAAAAAGGACAAAAATATAAAAATTGAAGAATTAAGAACCAAATATCCACAAGGTGGAGAGAAAAGTTTAATATATGCAGTTACAAAAAGAGAAGTTCCATCTGGAGGACTACCTATGGATGTAGGTGCTGTTGTTCAAAACGTGGGAACAGTTTCAGCTATCGCAGATGCTATAAAAACAGGAATGCCTGTAGTAGAACGAGTTGTTACAGTAACGGGAAGTGGAATAAACAAACCCAAAAATTTATTAGTAAAAATAGGTACAAAATTCCAAGACGTAGTAGAACAATGCGGCGGATATACTAAAGATATGAGTAAAATTATAAACGGCGGCCCTATGATGGGAATATCCCAACATACAGATGAGGTCCCAGTTATAAAGGGAACTTCAGGGATACTTGTTTTAAACGAACAAGATTCACAGATACCAGAACCGTCGAATTGCATAAGATGCGGCAAGTGTGTAGATGTATGTCCAAGTGGACTTCAACCTCTCATGATCAGCAAAAATTCATTGTTAAGAAGATTTGATGAAGCAGAATCATATAATGCTATGGATTGCATAGAATGCGGTTCGTGTTCTTTTATATGCCCATCTAAAAGACCACTTGTAGATGCTATAAGAATAGCAAAGCAAGAAATAACAGCTAAAAGAAAGAAAAACTAAAGGGAGGAGAAAATATGGAAAACAAAGTTCTAGCAACATCATCACCACATATAAGATCAAATGATAATACTACAAAAATAATGCTAGATGTAATTATTGCTCTTCTTCCTGCAGTTATTGCTAGTATATACTATTTCGGGTTTGATTCTATTAAATTGACAAGTATAGCAGTAATTTCAGCAGTAGCAACAGAAGCAATAATACAAAAGATATTAAAAAAAGAAGTTACAATTAAAGATTTAAGCGCTGTTGTAACAGGAATATTATTAGCTTTTAACTTACCTCCATCAGCACCATGGTGGATACCATTAATAGGTTCTGTTTTTGCTATAGCAGTTGCAAAGCAGGTATTTGGTGGTATAGGACATAATTTTATAAATCCAGCTTTAGCAGGTAGAGCTATGCTCCTAGCATCATGGCCAACAAAAATGCTGGGTTGGGAAAACCCGGCTGGTGTAGATGCAGTTTCAGCAGCAACGCCACTACAAATAGTAAAAGGGGCGGAAGGTAATCTTCAACCGCTAACAGATGTAATTCTTGGTAGAGTTCCAGGATGTATAGGAGAAACTTCAGCAATTCTTTTAATAATTGGTGGAGCATATTTATTGTATAGAGGGGTTATATCTTGGAAGATTCCTGTATCATATATAGGAACAGTAGCTGTTATAGCTTATATCTATGAAGGAAGTTTGCTTTTAGTAGGATATCACGTTTTCGGCGGAGGATTACTATTAGGAGCAATATTTATGGCAACTGATTATGCTTCAAGTCCAGTTACATCAAAGGGTAAAATAGTATTTGGGATAGGTGCCGGAATACTTACAATGTTAATAAGGATTTTTGGAGCAACTCCAGAAGGTGTGTCTTATTCAATATTACTTATGAATGTAGCCACACCAATAATTGAAAAATATACTGCTCCAAGAGTATTTGGAGGTGCTAAAAAATGATGAAAAATGAAATTGTAAAATTAGGATTAGTACTTTTAATTATAACTTCAATAGCAGGAGGATTACTTGCATTTTCAAACACCGTGACAGCAGATCTTATAGTTGCAGCTGAGGAAGAAGCTAGTTCAGGACCGGAAGTTGCTATGGCTGTTGTACCGGGCTCTGCAAAATTTGAAAACATGGATGAAGATGCAGTTAATGAAATAAAAAATAATAACGAAAAATTCATTGATGCAAAAAAAGCAGTAGATGAAGAAGGGAATGTTGTTGGATATGGGATAAGAACTTTAAGTACTGTGGCAGGTTATGGAGGAGATATTGAGCTTTTCGTAGGCATATCACCTGAGGGCGAAGTAGTTGGTATAAAAGTATTATCAATGCTTGAAACTCCTGGTCTAGGGACTAATGTTCAAAATGAAGAATTCAAAAACCAGTTTGAAGGAAAAACAGATGATATGGATATTGAAGTAGTGAAATCGGGTGTCAGTGAAGAAAATCAAGTTCAGGCAGTCGCAGGAGCAACTACATCATCAAGTTCTTATACAAGTGCTGTTAATAATGCTTTGGATATCTTCAAAGAATATATTAAATAGGAGGGTTTAATGTGAATTTAGTTAAAAATTTAAAAAATGGAATTATAAAAGAAAACCCTATCTTTGTTCAACTGTTAGGAATGTGTCCAACTCTTGCAGTTACAACATCAGCATTAAATGGTTTAGGTATGGGTTTAGCTACTACGACAGTTCTAATTGGTTCTAATATAGTTATAGCTTCCTTGAGAAAATTAATACCTAATAAGATTAGAATCCCGGTTTTTATAGTTGTAATAGCAACTTTTGTTACTTTGATAGACATGTTTATGCATGCTTATGCATTAGAATTATATAAATCTTTAGGGCTGTTTATACCACTAATAGTTGTTAACTGTTTAATACTAGGAAGAGCTGAATCCTATGCATCAAAAAATAGTGTAGTACCTTCAATATTTGATGCTGTAGGCATGGGGATAGGTTTTACAATTGCTCTTACAGTATTGGGAATGGTTAGAGAATTGTTAGGAAGTGGAAGTTTATTTGGAGCTACTATATTTGGTGGATCCTTTGAACCGGCATTGATTATGATATTACCACCAGGAGCTTTTTTAGCTCTAGGATTTTTAATCGGTTTAGTAAACTTTATTTCTAAAAAAAGAACAGCTTAATAAGGAGGAAGAATTATGAATTTTATGAGTATATTTATCGGAGCAGTACTGGTTAATAACTATGTATTAGTAAAATTTTTAGGAATTTGTCCATTCTTAGGAGTTTCTAAAAAGGTTGAAACTGCATTAGGTATGGGTGTTGCAGTTACTTTTGTTATGACTCTGGCTTCGATTATGACATATTTAGTACAGGTTACTATTTTAGATAATTTTGGATTGCAGTATCTACAGACAATTGCATTTATATTAATAATTGCTTCTTTAGTTCAATTTGTAGAAATGTTTCTTAAAAAATCAAGTCCTTCTCTTTATGAAGCATTGGGAGTATATCTTCCACTTATTACAACGAACTGTGCAGTACTTGGATTGGCAATACTTAATATTCAAAATGAGTTTCTTTTATTGGAAACTATAGTAAATGCCCTTGGAGCAGCTGTGGGATTCACTTTAGCTATAGTATTGTTTGCTGGGATTAGAGAAAGATTAGAATTAGCTGATGTACCTGAAAGCTTAAAAGGATTTCCAA
>CAZNLP010000079.1:0-8646 GCA_964574015.1 uncultured Clostridia bacterium
TTGCTCTTGGAGTCCCTACTTAAATATACTTGTTTTTTAAAGTGGGTACCAAGAAAACACTTTTTTAAAATAATTTCCATCGATAATTAGCTTTAAAATAATATCCAATACAAATAGCTTTTCTTTTTTATGAATAGCATGTTATCGACTTTTATGAGTTATATTGTACCAATTAACATCTTGCTAGTCAATATATTTGTCAGACTATAAATAAAATAAGAGACCCGTTAAGAATCTCTTATTAATTTGCTTAGTTTATCTCTATTGTTTGTGTTTCTGGTTCCCATTCTACTTCTAATTCAAAGGTTTCTAATATAAATCTTAATGGTACATACATCCTGTTATTTTTTATAGAAGCTTTAGAATCGATTTCAACTTCTTCATCGTTTACCAATGCAGTATTTGAATCAAGATTTAATTCTATTTTAGTTTCGTCTTTTGTAATTGTAGCTACTCCATCCAGCCACTCTACATTTGCACCAAAACCTTCAGTAATAGCTCTTACAGGTATTAAAGTTCTATTTCTAACTATTACAGGTGGAGTATCAAACTTAAACTTTGCTTTATCAGATATTATGCTATCAACTGGTATCACTGTCGCCTCTGGATCTTCTTCAGTAATGCTTTCAGCTGAATCCCCAATACCTTCAATCTCTTCATCTGTATAAGTCTCTAGTACTGCCTGTCTTTTCATCTTTACGATCTCCATAAAAGAGCTTTTAGCATTTCTAAAGTTTTCTTTTGATAAATCTACCTCAGCTTTTATAGCTTCTAGTTCAGCTAATTTACTCTCTAGCTCTTCTCCTTTATAGATACCACTCTCGATAGCTTCTTCAAGCTCATCTTTTTGTTTTTCAAGCTCGTCTTTAATTACTTCCGCAGCATCTTTTTCTTTTTCAAGATTGTCTTTTTCTGTTTTCCACTCTTTGGATTGTCCTTTACCTTTTCCTTTTCCCTTGCTTTTGCTATCATCTTCATCTTCTTCGATATCTTCTTCGTCTTCAATGTCTTCGTCTTCATCGTCTATGATTTCTGAATCACCAACGTCCTCTGTATCTGTTTCTGGCTCACCCACTGGTTCTTCTGCAAATGATATAGTTGTTAATGATAAGACCAACATTGCAGTGACTAAAATACTAATAATTTTTTTCAACATCTTATTACCTTCCTTTTTAGTTTAATTTTATTTCACAAAAGAATTAAACATAAAAAAATTAAACATGGTAACATTGCAATCATAGCTTATAATGCCTTAGACCAATAGTTTTGCGTCCTTATCTTTCAATAAGTTTGCCCTTTTCAATATTTAATATATTTGTAAAATAAGATATTTATATAATAATAGCAATAAAATTAATTTCTGTCAATTTTCACGGCAGTTTAAGTTTGGAATTATATTTATTTATTATTAAAATTAAAAAATAAGAAAAACCCCTAAATACCAATGCATATAGAGGTTTTTGTAAGTTTTGAAATTGTGTAAAAAATTATCTCTTTGAGAATTGTGGTGATCTTCTTGCTTTTTTAAGTCCATATTTCTTTCTTTCTGTCATTCTTGGATCTCTTGTTAAGAATCCAGCTTTTTTAAGTATAGGTCTTAAATCGTTGTCTGCTTCAAGAAGAGCTCTTGATATACCATGTCTTACTGCTCCGGCTTGACCTGTATATCCTCCACCTTTAACAGTACATACTACATCATATTTATCAATAGCATCTGTTATCATTAGTGGTTCTCTAACTATAACTTTTAAAGTGTCGTAATTGAAATATTCATCAATTTCTCTATCGTTTATTTTAATTTTTCCATTACCCGGTACTAAAAATACTCTTGCAATAGATTTTTTTCTTCTTCCAGTTCCGTAATATTGTGTTTTCATAATAACCTATATCCTCCTTCCTGAATTAAAGTTCGTATACTTCAGGTACTTGTGCTTGCTGCTCATGCTCGCTACCTGAATAAACTCTTAGTTTTTTTATCATCTTTCTTCCTAATTTATTCTTAGGAAGCATCCCTTTTACAGCTAAATAAACAGCTTTGTCTGGGGTTTTAGCAAGAAAGTCTTTGTAGGTTATTTCCCTAAGACCACCTGGATATCCAGTATGATATTTATGTGTTTTTTGATCTAATTTATTTCCTGTTAAAACAATTTTTGAACAGTTTACTATTATAACATTATCTCCTGTATCTATGTGTGGAGTATATGTTGGCTTATGTTTACCTCTTAATAAAATTGCTACTTCTGTTGCTAGTCTACCTAAAGTTTTTCCTTCAGCATCTATCAAATACCATTTTCTTTCAACTTCATTAGGCTTAGCCATGTAAGTTTTCATAGCTTATCCTCCTTAACTAATTAATTATTATTATCTATAAATTATATATTCTAGTTATTATTATAATATGTTATAAATCCGGGGCTTGTGGATTCATTTACATACACTAAAACATTTTATAACACTGTTATTCTTATGTCAAGTATAATTGTAATGTTATTTCACTTCTTTTTCAAGTTCATTTTTATTATGTTCGTAATATACTTTTTTTAAAAAAAGTCCTTCTGCTCTTGCAGTATGTCCTGATAGTTTTCTATTTTTGCTTTCTATTATGTCTTTCAAATCATTTTCTTTTATTTTGCCTCTACCAATATCTACTAATGTTCCAATAATTATTCTTACCATGTTATATAAAAATCCATTTCCCGTTATGTTAAATTTTATAATGTTGTTTTTTTCATTCATTCTGACTTTATATATATTTCTGATTGTATTTTCTACAGAACTTCCAGATGACATAAATCCTTTAAAATCGTGTTCTCCTATAAATAAATCTTTTGCTCTATCTATTTTATTTAAATCTATTTTAAATGGAACAAAGTATGTAGTATCTTTTATAAATGGGTCTAAAACTTTTTCGTTATATATATTGTATTGATAGGTTTTCCCTATAGCATCATATCTTGAGTGAAATTCCATAGGAACTTCTACTGAATCTACTACCCTTATATCTTTTGGCAGCTTAGAATTTAAAGCATAAAGGATTCTATCTTTAGGAATACTGTGTTTTACAATAAAATTAGCTGTTTGTCCTAAAGCATGTACTCCAGCATCGGTTCTACCGGAACCAATTAAATAAATCCTTTCACCAAAGATTTCTTCAGCTGCTTTTTCTATTTCTCCCTGTATAGTTTTTTCTCCAAGTTGTTTTTGCCACCCATGGTAGTTTGTTCCAAGATATTTTACTATGATTTTTATATTTCGTTCTACCATTTAATCACCAAATAACTCTGCTTGCTATTATTAATCCCATATATATAAAGGTAAATACTCCAGCATAAATATCTTTTCTTGTGTACCCTAGTTCTCTCATTCTTGTTCTGTTTTCTCCACCTCTATAACATCTTGCTTCCATTGCCATAGCAAGTTCGTCTGCTCTTCTAAAGGCACTTACAAAAAGGGGCACTAAAAGGGGTACTAAACTTTTTGCTCTTTTAAATATATTACCACTTTCAAAGTCAGCTCCTCTTGCTTTTTGAGCTTTCATTATTTTTTCTGTTTCTTCCATAAGAGTAGGTATAAATCTAAGAGCTATAGTCATCATCATAGCTAATTCATGAGCAGGTAATCCAATTTTTTTATATGGATTTAATAAACTTTCTATTCCGTCGGTTAATAGAATTGGAGATGTTGTTAGGGTAAGCATTGAAGTTCCTATAATAAGTAAAATCAATCTTAATCCCATAAAACCTGCCTGTCTTAAACCTTCTCTAGTAATATCAAGAGGACCTATCTGATACATCACTTCTCCTGAAGTCATAAAAACATTTATCAAGAAAGTAATAATAATTATAATAAATATTGGTTTTAGTCCTTTTAAAACCATTAAAAAAGGTACCTTAGATAAAATTATTATCGTCCCTATAAATAATATTACTAAAGCATATGCTAAAAAATTATCTATTATAAATAGTGAGATAATAAATAAAAAGGTTATTATTATTTTTAATCTCGGATCTAAGTTGTGAATAAATGATTCTATTGGATAGTGCTGTCCTATAGTAATATTATTAAACATTTAAATTACTCCCGAAAACTCTAATAATCTCGTTTTTAGCATCTTGAATATTAAAAATATCCGTATTAACTTCAAAACCCTTTTTTTTCAATTCTTTCATAATATCAACAATTTGAGGTACACCTAATCCAATTTTTTTTAGTTCTTCTGATTGGGAATATATTTCTTTGGTTGTACCTTCCATGTAGAGTTTTCCTTTATTTAAAACATATATATGGTTAACTAATCTCGCTATATCTTCCATACTGTGAGATACTAGAATGACAGTTATTTTGCTTTTTTTATGTAGTTTTTCTATTTGGCTTAAAATTTCATTTCTTCCAGCTGGGTCTAATCCAGCTGTAGGTTCATCAAGTATTAAATATTGAGGTTTCATAGCAAGTACACCTGCTATAGCTACTCTTCTTTTCTGTCCTCCGCTTAAATCAAAAGGAGACTTATCCTTTACCTCTTTATAATCAAAGCCTACTAATTCAAGGGCGTATTTGACTCTTTCTTCTACTTCTTTTTCTTTTAATTCTAGGTTTATAGGTCCATAGGCTACATCATTATAAACAGTTTCTTCAAAAAGTTGATGTTCAGGATATTGAAATACTAAACCTACAATCTGTCTTATAAGCTTAAGCTTTGTAGATTTATCTCTCAGGTTTTTTCCTTCGATTATTATATCTCCCTCATCTGGTTTAATTAATCCGTTAAAGTGTTGTATTAAAGTGGATTTTCCAGACCCTGTATGTCCTATTATTCCTACAAATTCGCCTTTTTTTATTTCCATATTTATATTATCTAAAGCTTTTGTTTCAAATTGTGTTCCTTCGCTGTATTTGAAAGTTAAATTTACTGTTTTTATTGACATAGTTCATTCACCAATTCTTCTACATGTATTATATCTTTAGATATATTAAATCCTGATTTTATTAGTTCTTGTGCAAGTTCTGATACTTGAGGTACATCTAATCCAAATTTTTTGATTTTATCTACATTAGAAAACACTTCTTTAGGTTTCCCTTGTAATTTAACTTCTCCTTCATCCATAACGATGACTCTATCAGCTTCTACTGCCTCATCCATAAAATGTGTTATTAATAAAATTGTCTTTTTTTGATTCATATTTAGTTTTTTTATTGTTTCCATTACTTCTTTTCTTCCTGAAGGATCCAGCATAGCAGTAGGTTCATCTAGTATAATACATTCCGAATTCAAGGCTAAAACTCCTGCTATTGCTATTCTTTGCTTTTGTCCTCCTGAAAGTAAGTGAGGTGGTCTTTTTCTAAATTCAAACATATCAACGGTTTTTAATGATTCATCAACTATCTTTCTAATCATGCTTGATTCTATTCCTTGATTTTCAGGTCCAAAGGCTACATCCTCTTCAACTACTGTACCTACAAGTTGATTATCCGGATTTTGAAAAACCATTCCTGCTGTGCTTCTAATTTCCCAAAGTTTTTCTTGATCCTTAGTATTCATGTTTTTTACAAATATTTCTCCTTCAGTTGGCAGTAATATAGAGTTTATAAGTTTAGCTAAAGTTGATTTTCCGGACCCATTATGTCCCAATATCGAAACAAATTCTCCTTTTTCAATATTTAAATTTATATCTTTAAGAGCTAATTTCTCATCTTTAGAATATCTAAAACTTACATTTTTTATTTCTATAATGTTTTCTTTATTTTTGTTTAAATTATTATCCATACTCACCATTCAATCTCTCTCTTACATAAGTACAAAGGATTAAGCCATCATTAGATGCTTAATCCTTAAAAGCTTATACTATACTAACTCTATTATTACCATCTCGGCACAATCGCCTCTTCGGGGACCAAGCTTTAATATTCTTGTGTATCCACCATTTCTATCTTCGTACTTAGGTGCTACTTCATCAAACAATTTAGTTACTACTTTTTTATCATATATATAAGCGAGAGCCTGACGTCTAGAATGAAGATCGCCCTTTTTACCAAGGCTTATCATCTTATCTGCAGTTTGTCTAACTTCTTTTGCTCTTGTCTCAGTTGTCTTAATTCTACCGTTATCTATTAAACTTGCAGTCATATTTCTTATCATAGCTACTCTCTGGTCTGTTGGGCGACCAAGTTTTCTATGTTTACCCATACTTAACCCTCCTTTACAGTTATTCTTCTATTCTTCTTCTTTTTTTAGCGACTGACCTAATTCTGACAATTTGTCCTTTACTTCTTGAAGAGATTTTTTACCTAAATTTCTTACCTTCATCATATCATCTTCCGTTTTATCAGTTAACTCTTCTACAGAATTAATTCCTGCTCTTTTTAAGCAGTTGTATGATCTAACCGAAAGGTCTAATTCTTCAATGGTCATTTCTAAAACTTTCTCTTTTTCATCTTCTTCTTTTTCAACCATTATTTCTACATTGTCAAGATGATCTGTCAATGATATGAAAAGATTTAAGTGTTCATTCATTATCTTTGAACCAATTGAAACCGCATCTTCAGGCTTTATAGTCCCATCTGTCCAAATTTCTAAGATTAGTTTATCAAAATCAGTTCTATTTCCAACTCTTGTATTTTCTACTACAAAATTAACTTTCTTTACCGGTGTGTAAATAGAATCAATTGGGATAACACCAATAGAATGAGTGTCTTTTTTATTATTTTCAGCACTCACATATCCTCTACCTTTTTCCATTTCAAGCTCTATAATAAGCTCCGCTCCTTCTTCCAAGGTAGCTATATGTAAATCTTCATTTACTATGTCAACTTCGCCGCCTGTTATAATATCTCCTGCAGTCACGTCTCCTTCACCTTTAGCATCTATTAACAAGGTTACAGGTTCTTCTGAATGCATTGTTGCAGCTATATTTTTAATGTTTTGTATTATCTCAGTAACATCTTCTCTTACCCCTGGCATTGTAGAAAATTCATGAAGAACGCTTTGAATATTAATTGAAGTTACTGCTGCACCAGGTAAAGAGGAAAGCAAAATTCTCCTTAATGAATTCCCTAAAGTTGTACCATATCCTCTTTCTAATGGCTCTACAATTATTTTCCCATAAGTGTTCTCTTCATTTACATCTATCATTGTGATGCTAGGTTTTTCAATCTCTATCATCTCAAGAGCCCTCCTTTGTTTGTTTTTTTGTTGAGGATAATTTATACATTACTTAGAATACCACTCAACTATTAAGTGCTCTTCTATTGGCAATTCTATGTCCTCTCTAACTGGCTCCCCTACAATTCTACCAGTCATTTTCTCAACATCTACTTCCATCCATTGTGGCACAGTAGTTTTGTGATTTTCTGCAATATCTTTAAATTTTTCAGAGCTTTTACTCTTATTTTTAACTTCTATTACATCACCTTTACTAATCTGCATAGATGGTATGTCAGCTTTATGACCGTTTAGTAAGAAATGTCCATGTACTACTAGCTGTCTTGCCTCTGCTCTTGAGTTTGCTAGTCCAAGTCTATAGACAACATTGTCTAATCTTGACTCTAGTATTTTAAGTAAGTTTTCTCCTGTTACTCCATGCATGCCGTCGGCCATTTCAAAGTAATTTCTAAATTTATTTTCTAATAATCCATAATATCTTTTAACTTTTTGCTTTTCTCTTAACTGAGTAGCGTGGTTAGATAATTTTTTCCTTGATTGTCCGTGCTGTCCTGGTTCATAATTTCTTCTGCTTAAAGCACATTTATCTGTATAGCATCTATCACCTTTAAGATATAGCTTAGTTTTTTCTCTTCTACATAATCTACATACTGATCCTGTATATCTCGCCATATTTACACCTCCTGCCTTGTTTTATTATACTCTTCTCTTCTTCGGTGGTCTACAACCATTATGAGGTATTGGAGTTTCATCTTTAATTAAACTTACTTCCAATCCTGCAGCTTGAAGAGATCTAATTGCCGATTCTCTACCTGCCCCTGGTCCTTTTACATATACTTCAACCGTCTTTAAACCATGCTCCATAGCTTTCTTTGCTGCTTCTTCTGCAACCTGAGAGGCTGCAAATGGAGTTGATTTTCTTGAACCTTTAAAACCTAATTGTCCACCACTTGACCATGCTATTACATTTCCAAAAGGATCACTTAATGTAACAATTGTGTTATTAAAAGTTGAATGTATATGCGCCTGTCCTCTTTCAATATTCTTACGCGCTTTTTTTCTTCTGACTCTTGATTTTTTTACATTTTTTTTAGCCAATTAACTTCCCTCCTGACTACCTTATTTTTTCTTTCCTGCTATTCTCTTAGGACCTTTTCTAGTTCTTGAGTTATTTTTAGTGTTCTGTCCTCTTACAGGTAAACCTCTTTTATGTCTTATACCTCTATAACAGTTAATTTCTTTTAGTCTTTTTATGTTCATTGTAATCTCTCTTCTGAGATCACCTTCTACTTCAAGATTTTCTATTTCTGCTCTTAGTTTACTTACTTCTTCTTCTGTTAGATCTTTTACTCTAGTATCGTAATTTATTCCTGTCTTATCCAACACTTTCTGAGAAGTAGATTTTCCTATTCCAAATATATATGTTAATCCAATTTCAACTCTTTTATCTCTTGGTAAGTCTACACCAGCAATTCTGGCCATTTACA
>CAZNLP010000080.1:0-8449 GCA_964574015.1 uncultured Clostridia bacterium
CTTTTTTATTGCAATTTAATATCTTCTAATGTATACTTATTTTTGAATACTTATAACGAGGTGAATCCATTGAAAATAGTTATTGATGCCATGGGAGGAGATAATGCTCCTGAAGAAATAATAAAAGGAACCTTACTTGGAATCGAAGAGTACAATGTGAATGTTATTTTAGTAGGAAAAGAATTATTAATAAAAAAATATCTTGAAAGTTCAAGTCAAAATACTTTAAGTAAAATAGATATTGTAAATGCTGATGAAATAATAGAAAATGATGATAAACCGGTTAAAGCTATAAGAAGAAAAAAAAATTCATCAATGGTAGTTGGTATGAATTTAGTAAAGAATAAAGAGGGAGACCTTTTTATATCAGCTGGGAATACAGGCGCATTATTGAGTGGAGGTTTGTTTATCATTGGACGAATAAAAGGAATTGAAAGACCTTCATTAGCTCCAATTGTACCGAATATAATTGACAATAACTTACTTCTGGATGTTGGTGCAAATGCTGACTGTAAACCTGAATTCTTACATCAATTTGCACTTATGGGTAGTATTTATACTGAAAAAGTTCTCAATAAAGAGAATCCAAAAGTAGGCCTTATTAACATAGGAACAGAAAAAACTAAAGGTAGTAAATTATACATTGATACATATAAAATACTAGAAGATTCGAAATTAAATTTTGTAGGAAATATTGAAGCAAGAGAGCTATTAAAAGGAAAGGCAGATGTTTTAGTTTGTGATGGTTTTGTGGGCAACATTGTGTTGAAATTAATAGAAGGTGTAACATCCGAACTAATGAGCCAAATAAAGGAGCAGCTAAAGAGCAGTATTAAAGGAAATATAGCAGGACTTTTAATGAAAGATTCAATGAAGGGATTAAAAAGTAAGTTTGATTATAATGAGTATGGTGGAGCTCCATTACTAGGATTAAAAGCTCCTGTTATAAAAGCTCATGGTAGTTCAAAAAGAAAAGCCTTTAAAAATGCTATAAATCAAGGTAAAATATTTTATAATAGTAATTCTATAAAATATATAGAAGAAAAAATATCAGAGGAGGAGTAAAATGGAGCTAAATGAAATAAGAAAAATAATTATAGAAAAATTAAATCTGGATGATGATACTGAAATTACTTTAGAAACATCATTTGTGGATGATTTAGATGCAGATTCTATTTCTTTAGTAGAACTTATAATGGGTCTTGAAGATGAATATGGTATAGAAATAGAAGATGAGGATGCTGAAAAAATTAAAACCGTGAAAGATGCATTGGATTATTTAGAAAGTATTGAATAAAGTCCTGATATCAGGACTTTTAATTAAATTATTTAATGATTATTGACGAGTGATTAACTTTACAGTTAGTTAGTTGTCTTTAATTATGAGGAGGCAAAATGATAAAAAGGTTTAAAAAACTTCAGAAAGAGTTAAATTATGAATTTGATAATATAAGTCTACTACATGAAGCTGTAACTCATAGCTCATATTCAAACGAATTTCAAGAAAGTGTTAACTGCAATGAAAGACTTGAATTTTTAGGTGATGCTGTAGTTGAATTAATTATCAGTACTTATTTATTTAATAAGTTTTCTAATTATCCTGAAGGCAAACTAACTAGACTAAGATCAAAAATTGTTTGTGAAGAAGCACTGTATGATATTGCTGTTAAATATAATATCGGAGAATTTCTCTATCTAGGTAAGGGAGAAGAAGCGACTGGAGGTAGAGAAAGAAAGTCTATTTTAGCAGATGCAGTAGAGGCTTTAATAGCAGCAATCTATTTAGATAGCAACTATGATACAGCAGAGAAGTTAGTATTAAAATTGTTTGATGATTATATTAAAAAAGCTGAAGAAGGAAAGTTAAATTATGATTTTAAAACCAAACTACAAGAAGTTGTCCAAGGAATAAATAATACCAACAGAATTTCATATTTAGTAACAAAAGAAAGTGGACCAGATCATAATAAAACTTTCTATGTTAAGGTTTTAATATCAGGTAAAGAAGCAGGAACTGGAATTGGTAAAAGCAAAAAAAATGCAGAGCAAAAAGCAGCAAAAGAAGCTTTAAAAAGAGTTTCTAATATAAATAAATGATTAAGTTAGAGGTGGGTAAATATTGTATTTAAAATCTATATATATAAATGGATTTAAATCCTTTGCAAATAAAATCAAATTAGATATAAACTCAAAGCTTACAGCTGTAGTTGGACCAAATGGCAGTGGGAAAAGCAACATTTCTGATGCCTTCAAATGGGTTCTTGGAGAGCAGAGTGCTAAAACTTTAAGAGGAAATACAATGTCGGATGTAATATTTGCAGGAACTCAAAACAAAAATCCTCAAGGAATAGCTCAAGTAGATTTAATCTTTGATAACAGTGATAATTTACTTCCTTTAGATTACAACGAAGTATCTATAACTAGAAAACTGTACAGATCTGGGGAAAGTGAATATTTAATAAACAGAGAAAAAACTCAGTTAAAAAAAATTAAAGAATTATTTATGGATACTGGAATAGGTATTGATGGATATTCTGTTATAAGCCAAGGTAGAATTGATGAAATTATATCTAAAAACACAGAAACAAAAAGAAAGGTTTTGGAAGAAGCAGCTGGAATAGTTAAATTTAAAGCAAGAAAGGAAGAAACAGAAAAGAAACTTGAAAAAACTGAGGATAATTTAGAACGTATAAATGACATAGTATCTGAAATAAAAAAACGAATTGACCCATTAAAGAAACAAAAACAAGATGCAGAAAAATATTTAGAATTAAAAGAAGAATTGAAAAGTAATGAAGTTAATTTGCTTGCTCAAGAGTATAAAAAATATCAAGAATATAAAACTCAAATAATGAATGAAAAAAATAAGTCGGATCAAGAATATGTAGATTTAGAAACTAAACGAAATCATTTCGAAAATAAACTTGAGAAAGATATTGAAGAAGTAAATAAAATTGATGAAAAAATTATTGTAGAAGAAAAAGAACTTAATAATATTGAGAAAAATTTAAATGATAGAAGAAATGATATAAAAATAGAAAAAGAAAAACTAAACATATATGAAGAAAAACTTACATCAATATCTGAAGAACTAAAAAATAAAGACGAAAAACTTTTAAAATTAAACAATCAAAAAATAGAAACTAGTGAAAAAATAGAGGAAAACAAAAATGAAATAATAGCTTTAAGAAACCAACTGAATAATTTTAAAGAAAAAATAGATGATTTGAAACTTAAGCTGACTAATAAAGATAGCTACATTAAAAACAGTAAAGGCGAAATATTTAGACTGTATCAAGAGTTATCCGAACAAAAAAATAACGTAAATCAAATTAAAAATCATATAGAATATGAAGAACAAAAAAAACAAGAAATTGAAGACCAAATAAAAGAATTAAAGTTAAATACAGACAATTTAAAAGATAAAAATAGTAATCTACATAAGAATATTAAAAAGTTAAAGAGTGAAGAAAATAATATTAAAAATGATATAAAAGAAATTAAAAATGATTATTCTAATGAAAAAAACGAATTATTAAAAGTAGACGAGGAACTTACAGGGATTAAAGAAAACCTTAATAGATTTGAAAATTTAATAAAAATCAAAAGTAAAATAAAAGATTCTTACGAAGGCTTTTATAGAAGCATTCAAGAGTTTATGAAGTTTGTAAATAAAGGCAAATTTAGAGATGAAATAGAAGGAGTACTGGTTGAGCTTATAAAAGTAAAAAAAGAATATAGAGAAGCAGTAGATACTGCACTAGGATCATCTGCTCAAAATATTATTATAAAAGAAGAAAAGAATGCTCAAGAAATAATCAGATTCTTAAAAAATAATAGAATAGGTAGAATGACTTTTTTACCAATGAATACTATAAAAAGCAGAACTTTAAATTATAATCAAAAAAAGGCCCAAGAAATTGAGGGATATATAGATACGGCAGATAATTTAGTAAAATGCGAAGATAAGTATAGTGATATTATAAGTAATATACTTGGAAAAACAATAGTATGTAAGAATATTAAGTCGGGAACTAACATAGCAAAACGAATTAATTATTCTACAAATATTGTAACTTTAGATGGTGATATAATATATGCTGGAGGAGCAATTACGGGAGGAAGTAAGAAAAGAAATAATAATCTATTAGGCAGAGCTGAAGAGATAGAAAAATTAATAATCAAGAAAAAATCTACCATTAACCAAATAGATTTAATTAAAGATAGAAGAGGCGTATTATTAGAAAACATAAAAAAAATTGAAAAAAATTTAGAGAATAAAATAAATAATTTAAAGGAAAAAACTAATAATAGAGAAAAATTAGATTTTAAATTAGAAAATATTTCAAAAGAATTAAAAGATAAAGAAATAGAATATAAAAGTTTAAATCAAAAAAAACAAAAAACAATACAAAAAATCGAAGAAAACAAAAAAGTATTAAATGAAAAAAGAGATAAGTATGAAAAAATCAATCAAACCATCGAAAACTATGAAAGCGATATAAAAAATAGTGATGATAGTTTTGAAGAAGAAAAAAAAGAAGAAATTAAAATAACTAATATTATAAATGAAACAAAGGTAAATCTATCAAAAAAAGTAAATGAACAATCAATATTAAAAACTCGATTGAATGAAATAATGGAAAATATTGAAGAAATCAACAGTCAAATTATCAAACTACAAAACGAAAAAGAAGAAAATAAAAATAATATAAAGTCATCTGAAAACAAGATAATTGAATATAAAAAAGCTATTAAAGATGAAACAGTTAAAATCAATGAAAGAAATTCTGTATACAGAAATTTAAAAGAAGAAAGAAAAAATTTACAAAAAGCTATTTATGAAAATCAGTCTTTAGTAAATACGACAAATAAAGAAATTAACAATATTCAAAAAGATATTAACAGTATTGAAATAAAAATAGAGAGATACGAAAACAAAATAATAAATTCTAAAGAAAAACTATGGAATGATTATGAAATGAATTTTGCTATTGCTAAAAACTATATAAATGAAGAACTAAGTATAAATGCTTTAAATAAAAGAACTAAGGAATTAAAAAATTTAATTAAAAAGCTAGGCGATATTAATATAGGAGCAATAGAAGAATATGATGAGAATATAAAGCGATATGATTTTTTAAATAGTCAGAGAGAAGATCTAATAGAAGCAAAAGAAAAATTAAATAAGATAATTATTGAGTTAACAAATAAAATGCATGATATTTTTTTAATTGAGTACGAAAAAATAAATGAAGCATTTAAAGAAGTTTTTATAGATTTATTTAGTGGAGGGGATGCTGAGATTATTCTTTCAGACAGAGAAAATCCATTGGATTGTGATATAGAAATTTATGCTCAACCACCAGGGAAAAATCTAAACAAGATATCTTTGCTTTCTGGTGGAGAAAAAGCATTGACTGCTATCTCTCTTCTTTTTTCAATATTAAAAGTAAAACCAACACCTTTTTGTATACTTGATGAAATAGAAGCAGCTCTTGACGATTCTAATGTTTATAGATTTGCTAATTATCTTAGAAAATTTTCTGAGAGAACCCAATTTTTAATTATCACTCATAGAAAGGGCACAATGGAGTTTGTTGATACAATATATGGGACAACTATGGAGGAAGAAGGTGTAACAAAAATTGTATCTATGAATTTATCAGAATTAATAGAAAAGGAGTATGTTAATGAGTAGTTTAATTTCAAAATTTAAAGATGGATTAAAAAAAACAAGAAACAGCTTTGCAGGTAAAATTGATGATTTATTTTCAAGGCATTTAAAAATTGATGAAGAATTATACGAAGAACTTGAAGAGATATTAATTAGTGCTGACATAGGTGCAGAGGCAACTATGGAGATTATAGAATTATTGGAAGGAAAAATTAAAGAAAATAAAATTCAAGAAGTATCTAAAGTCAAACCTTTATTAAAAAACATATTACTAGATGAAGTCAGTTATAAAAAAGAACAAGTTAACAAAAAAAAGAAAGTAATACTAATAGTGGGTGTCAATGGAGTTGGTAAAACTACTTCAATAGGAAAACTATCTAAAATTTATAAGAATAATAATAAAAGTGTTCTTGTAGCAGCAGGCGATACTTTTAGAGCTGCTGCAAAAGAACAGCTTGAAAAATGGTGCAATAGAGCAGAAGTAGACTTAATATCTAATAAAGAAGGAAGCGATCCTTCCTCTGTAATATATGATGCTATTAATGCAGCCAAAGCGAGAGACACAGATTTTTTAATCTGTGATACAGCTGGAAGGTTACATAATAAAAAAAATCTTATGAATGAATTAAACAAGATTTCAAGAGTAATAGACAAAGAATACCCAGAGGCAGAGAAGCTCGTTTATCTTGTGATTGATGCTAACACAGGTCAAAATGGTATAGTACAAGCTCAATATTTTAAGGATGTGACAAATATTGATGGTATAATACTAACTAAACTGGATGGTACTTCTAAAGGAGGAATTATAATTCCAATACAAAAAAAATTACAAGTACCGGTTGTTTATGTGGGTTTAGGTGAGGGAATTGACGATCTTCAAGAGTTTAATCCTGAGAGTTTTATAAATTCTATACTTAACTATTGACAAGTGGAGCTTTATAATATATTATATATTACTGTCAAGCAAATAACTTTACAGGTGATAAAATGTTAGAAAAACATCTAAAATACGGAAAATTATATGATTATTATGGAGAAATATTAAAAGAAAAACACAACAAAGTAATCAAACAATACTATTTACAGGACTTAAGTTTAAAAGAAATTTCAGAAAACCTTGATATAACAAGACAAGGGGTATATGACCTTTTAAAAAGAGCAGAGAAAAACCTTGATGAAATTGACAACAAGTTAAATATAATAGAAAAACAAGAAAAATATAAAAATGATATGATTTTAATAATAGAAAATATGAGAGAAGAGATTACAAATAACAATACTAAGAAAATAAACGAAAAAATTAAAGAATTAATTGATTTAATTAAAGAAATATAGGAGTGTAGTTATGATATTTGAAAGTTTATCTAATAAACTTCAAGAAACCTTATCAAAATTAACTAAAAAAGGAAAATTAACAGAAAAAGATGTAGATAAAATTTTAAGAGAAATTAAATTATCTTTATTAGAAGCAGATGTTAACTTTAAAGTAGTAAAAAACTTTGTTAAGAATATAAAAGATAAAGCATTAGGTGAAAATATTCTCGAAAGTTTAACCCCAGGTCAGCAAGTTATAAAAATTGTCAATGAAGAGATGATAAATTTACTTGGGAAAAAAACTGAAGAACTTAAGCTAAATCCAAATGATACAACTAGTATTATGATGTGTGGATTACAAGGGGCAGGTAAAACCACAACAACTGCCAAGCTAGGTAATATATTAAAAAAGAAAAATAAAAATCCCCTGTTTGTAGCTTGTGATGTATACAGACCAGCAGCTATAAAACAACTACAGGTTTTAGGCGAGAAAACAGGAATAGATGTATATACAGAAGAAAACAGTCAGAATCCAGTTAAAATCGCAAAAGAAGCAATAAAATATGCTAACAAAAACGGCAATGATCTACTTATCTTTGATACGGCTGGAAGACTTCATATTGATGAAAAGATGATGGATGAGTTAGAAGAAATAAAATCTTTAATAGAACCAGATGAGATACTTTTAGTATTAGATTCTATGACTGGACAAGAAGCGGTTAATATTGCTAAAGAATTTGATGACAAGCTTTATATATCTGGGATTATATTATCTAAAATTGATGGTGATGCTAGAGGTGGAGCAGCATTATCCATAAGTTCAATAATAGGTAAACCAATTAAATTTGTGACAACAGGAGAAAAGCTCGAAGATATTGAAACTTTCCATCCAGATAGAATGGCTTCCAGAATTTTAGGTAAAGGTGATGTTTTAAGTTTAATAGAAAAAGCCCAATCAACTTTTGATGAAAAAAAGGCTAAGGAACTTGAACAAAAATTAATAAAGAATGAATTTACCTTTGATGATTTTTTAGCACAGATGGAGCAAATGCAGAACTTAGGACCTCTTGATCAAATTTTAGAAATGATACCTGGAGCAAACAGCAAAAAACTTAAAAATATAAAAATTGATGAAAAAGAAATAGATCATGTAAAAGCTATTATACAATCTATGACTAAAGAAGAAAGAGTTAAACCTAACATTATAAATGGAAGTAGAAGAAAAAGAATAGCTAATGGTAGTGGTACTTCAATACAAAAAGTTAATCAACTTTTAAAGCAGTATAAAGACATGAAAAAAATGATGAAAAATATGAATAAAATGGGAAGTAAGATGCCAGGAAAAAAAGGTCTAAAATTACCTTTTTAAATAAATATTAATAATATAGGAGGTGAAATAATGGCAGTAAAAATTAGATTAAAAAGAATGGGTGCTAAAAAGAATCCTTTTTATAGAGT
>CAZNLP010000081.1:0-8357 GCA_964574015.1 uncultured Clostridia bacterium
TATATTTTACATAAATTTAATATATGGAGTGTTTTATAAAAGGTTTAATTAAAAAGTTTTATTTTTTTAGTTTAAACCTTTGTTAAACATTTCATTATAAAGATGTTAAATCGAGGTTAGGTACAGCATTTAATTTATAGTCGCTGAAATCATTTTTTATATATTTATAATATGCTGCACTTCCTATCATTGCAGCATTATCCATGCATAGTTCTTTATCTGGGTAAAAAAGTTTTTTGTTATCTAGTTTTTCCAAAAACAATTCTCTCAATCTTGTGTTTGAGGCTACACCGCCTGCTAAAACAATTTCATTTATCTTATACTTTTCTGCAGCCTTTAATGTTTTTTTAACTAAAACCTCTACGATAGCTTCTTGAAAACTTGCGGCTAAATCAGGAATATTCACTGGTTGATTTTTTTGATTAGAATTGTTGATATAGTTTAAAACTGCTGATTTGAGACCACTAAAGCTAAAATCGAAAGACTCTTCTTCTAAATAAGCTCTTGGAAAATCGATTGCCTTTTTATTTCCTTCTTTTGAAATTTTATCAATTATAGGACCTCCAGGGTATCCTAAATTCATGCTTCTTGCAATTTTATCGAAAGCCTCACCAGCCGCATCGTCTCTAGTTCTTCCTAATATTTTGTATTTACCGTAGTCTTCCACTATAACGAGATGTGTATGACCTCCAGATACAATAAGGCTAATAAAGGGAGGTTTTAAATTTTTATGACTTAAATAATTAGAACTTATATGTCCTTCTATATGATTTACGCCTATTAAAGGTTTTTTAAGAGAAAAAGCAAGTGCTTTTGCTGAATTAATACCTACTAGTAATGCTCCTACAAGGCCAGGTCCATAAGTTACTGCAATAGCATCAAGATTATTAAATTTTTTACCACTTTCTTTTAAAGCTTTATCTATAATAATATTAATGTTTTCAATATGTTTTCTTGAAGCTATTTCCGGTACTACTCCTCCATATTTTTGATGTATCTCTATTTGAGAGGAAATTATATTTGATAATATGCTTCTTCCGTTTTTAACAACTGCTACTGATGTTTCATCACAAGATGTTTCTATTGCAAGTATATTTATATCTTTCATTATTTACTCCTATCTTTTAAAAGTTTTGCAGAAAGTATGTTATCTATTTTAAAAAATCTAATATCTCTTCTCAAATAACAATAAGCTTTTATCTTATTCTCATAGATTTTTTTAACTTTTATATTTCTTTTTGTTATAATGTCATCTTTATCGTATATAATCTGAATAACAATATTATCTTCAAAAGATTTTTTTAATATATATTTTATCATAATTTTCACCTTATTATAGTATAAATTAACCTGTAATTATTGTAAAGAATTTGAGGAGTATTGTTACTTAGTTTTGCTTTTGATATAATACAGATAATATATATTAAATAGGAGGTTTTTATGATAGATTTTAGAAGTGATACTGTTACAAAGCCAACAGAAGATATGAGAAAAGCTATGTATAATGCTGATGTTGGTGACGATGTTTATAGAGATGATCCTACTGTGAATGAACTGGAAGATACTGCAGCAAATTTATTTGGTAAAGAGTCTGCTTTATTCGTTCCCAGCGGTACTTTTGCAAATCAATTAGCTATATTAACATGGACAAATCCTGGGGATGAAATAATTGTTGGTGACCACTGTCATATTTTTCTAAACGAAGCAGGTGCTTCAGGATTGATTTCTTCAATTAATACCTCTCAAATACCCTCTTCAAGAGGTCATCTTCCTTTAGAAGAAATAAAAAAAAGAATAAGAACTGAAGATATTCATCATCCTAAAACAACTCTTATATGCACTGAGAATGCTCATTCGAGCGGTAATGTCTTAACTTTAGAAGAGTCAAAGAATATATATGATTTTGCAAAAAGTCGAAATATTCCTGTCCACACAGATGGTGCAAGATTTTTCAATGCTTCTGTCTACTTAAATACTGAAGTCAAAGAATTAGCTAAATACTCTGATAGTCTTAATATATGTCTCTCTAAAGGACTTTGTGCTCCTGTTGGTTCTATTTTACTTGGTGACAAGTCTTTTATAGAAACTGCTAGAAAATACAGAAAAATTTTAGGTGGTGGTATGAGACAAGTTGGAGTTCTTGCTGCCCCGGCCATAATATCAATAACAAAAATGTACAAAAGACTACATATAGATCACGATAATGCTAAATATCTAGCAAATAAATTAAATAAATTTGATGATATTATTATTGATTTTGATAATTTGAAAATTAATATGGTTTTCTTTAGTTTAAATAATAATATTGAACTTCAAAAAAATCTTCATCTTAAATTAAAGAAAAAGGGCTTTTTAGTTAACCCGTTAGAAAATAATATAGGTAGAATTGCTCTTCATAACGACGTTGATAAAAATGATGTAGATAGTTTAGTTAAAGCTTTTGAAGAAATATTAATCACTTAAAAAGAGATAGTTCTAATACCAGAGATCAGTAGGAGCCAGGTTATCCAGGTTCCTATTACAAAAACTGATGCTCTTTTATAGGTTACTTCGTATGCTATAGCTATGCCTATTACAACTAATATCTGATAGTATATAATAAATGGTGTTATTTCATTTAATATTTGTGCAAAGTAATTTGTTTGGTCTAATTGCATTAAACTTGTTATAGTTAATCTAAAACCATAAGTATTTGTTATAACACTAAGTATACTGTCAATTAAATTTCCTACTGCAACAAAAATATATGAGTAAGATACAACAATTATTGAATCTTTTAGTTCTCCATATCCATCAAATCCTGATATGCCGTTTATTAGATAAGCTTTAACTATGATTGCTATTAAAGGTAATCCAGGATTTATTACAAAAGAAATAATAGTTTGATTCTTTATAATATAATCCAAGTCTCCTGCTTCAACACTTTCTGCTGAAAATATCATGTTTTTTAAATATTCAGCAAATAAATCCTTTGTTATAAAGGTAGATATTAAGTATAAAATAATAACTATTAAAAAAGGTAAATAATGGATCTTATCTCTATTTATTTTTTCAAAAAATTCTTTTGGCTTTTTAAAAAGAAACAAAATATCTTTCATCTAAATCTCCTTTAATTCTTTTATCATAACAACTGCATCTTCTTTCGGATTGATGTAGTAATCCTTTCTGATTATCAATTCCTTAAATTCAAATTTACGGTATAGTTTAACCGCTGCAGTATTTGACGGTCTAACTTCCAACATAATTCTTGTATAATTATTTTCTTTCGAATAATCTATTATGTATTTTAATAGTTTTTCACCTAACCCTGATCTTCTGTGATTTTTTTTGACCGCAAAATTATTAATATGTAATTCATCATAAATTGTAAATAAAAAAGAATAGCCTACCAATTCTTTATTTTTTTTGTTTAATATTCCAAGAACTAGGGTAAGCTTGTTATTAAATTCATTTTTTATCATTTTTTTTGTCCATGGGTCTGTAAAAATTTTATTTTCAAGTTTATAAATAACATCAATATATTTTTCTTTTTCTATTATTTTTATATCATACAACTATTTTTGATTCCTCTCTGCTTGAGTTTTGCGTAAATAAACAGGATTAAAATTTTCCCAACTGCATGTATTATCTTTTTTTAATTTTTTCATTCCAGCCTGAGCTGATGAAGATGCTCTTAATAAATTAATATAGTTATCAGATATAATACATTTATCTCCAAATTCATCTTTTAATATTTCCTTATGTTTTGTAGCTCCATCTCCAATAAATATAATTTTTTTTCTATAATTTTGTTTTTTTAAGAAAATTATTTGATCTTCTATATTTGTTGCCGTGTCTTCCTCTACTTCTTTGACTTCACCATTTTCCCATTTATAAACTCCAGTATATATTCTATTTGACCGGGCATCCAAAATTGGGTTAATTATATTTTCTGAATAAGGTAGGTTATATGCCAAGCTTTCCAATGTAGAAATAGATAGTATAGGAATATTCAAAGTTTGACTCATACTTTTTGCTATTGCTATTCCTATTCGTAATCCTGTATAGGATCCCGGTCCTCTTGTTATAGCTATTCCAGATATATCTTTTAGTTCGACCTCCGTCTCAACTATTAAGTTGTCTACTAGAGACAGTAAATTTTCTGAATGCGTCTTTCCTGTATTAAGACTATATTCTCCAAATAATTTCTCTTCAGATAATACTGCACATGAAGCGGTTTCTGTAGCTGATTCAATTCCTAAAATTATCAATTTGAGCCATCTCCTCTTTTAATTTTTCAAAGTATGGTCCTTTTCCTGTTATACTCGCCTTCCTTGTGCTGTTTATAAAAATTATATTTATATTTATTTTTTCTTTAGGAAGAATTTCTTCTACTTTGTTAGCCCATTCTATTATTACTACATCTTCTGAATATAAATAATCCTCTATACCTATATCAAGAGCTTCTTCAATTGAGTTCAACTTATACATATCGAAGTGATGAATAGTATAATCTCCATTATAAGTATTCATAAGACTGTAAGAAGGACTGGTAACATATTCTTTCACATTTAAATTTTTAGCTATACTTTGAGTTAAAGTAGTTTTTCCAGCACCAAGATTACCATTTAAGCATATTAAGCAACCTATTCCCGTTATCTTTGATATAATTTTTCCTAGTTTTTCAGTTTTAACCAAGTTATCAAGTACAATATTTATCATTTAGTGTCCTCACTAATTCATTATAACGTTAATTTAATATCAATTCAAGAAAATAAACCCCCTTTAGGCAGTTTATCTATGAATTACTGGAGATAGTTTTTTATAAAGTATTGCAGTTATAAATGATACTATTACCCCTTTTAATATGTTGAATGGGATAATTGCATATATAACAATATCTTTCAAAGAAGTTATATTTTTGTTTACCGCTGCACCCATTTCTATAATAGCTTCAACAGGCATAAACCTTGCGTAGAATGGAAGCATAACAAAATAATTCATAATACCACCTGTTACTGCCATTACTATAACACCTATAATCATACCTTTAACAGCATTTTGTTTTGTTTTTCTTTTTTTATAAATAAAACCTGCCGTTCCTACTAATGCTACTCCAACAACAAAATTTGCAAGTTCTCCTACTGGTGATCCCATGTTCCATTTAAATATTAAATGAAGTATGTTTTTAATCAATTCAATTATTACTCCTGCCATTGGTCCTAAAGCAAAGGCCCCAATAAGTGCAGGTATATCACTAAAATCCAATTGTAAAAAAGCTGGAAATAATGGCACTGGGAATTCAATGTAATTTAATGCAAATGCAACAGCTGATAAGATAGCTATCCTTGTAATATAGGTTGTTTTATTTTTTTCCATGATTTTTCCTCCTCGTTAGTATAGTATTTGCAAGGAGATATTTAGCATAAAAAATAGCCTTGAAATTCTTCAAGGCTATCTAATGTCTAAATATATCCTCTTTCATCCAGACTTTAACTGTCGGTACCGGAATTACACCAGTTCAACCTTTCGGTTCGCGGACTTTACCGCCGGTCGGGATTTACACCCTGCCCTGAAGATACTATAGAAATTATATCATTATTTTATACTTTGTCAAGGGCTATAATTAATGGCTATCATAGCAATTATTGTAAGGGCTATAGCTATTTTTTCTTTTTTCATTAGTTTTTCTTTAAAGAAAAATTTCCCATATATTAATACCAATACTATTGTTCCTGAACTATTAAGAAGTACTGCTGTAGAAGTATTTAGTTGGCTAAAAGCTAAAACCATAAAATAGGATGTAAAAAGATTCGGTATACCTACTAATATCCCTGCTAATAGCTCATTTTTTCCAAAACTTTTTTTGCTAACTATTACAACGATTAAGCTTGTAATCAAAGCTGATGTAAATATGGATAACAGCAGTAAATTTCTAAACTCTATTAATGCATATTTTTGAAAAAGCTTTGTCGAAAATTCCGCAAACCCACCATACACTAAAAGTAATATTAAGTTTAATCTTATATCTTTGAGAGAATTCTTCTTAAAACTAATATTTGATATTATAATTGCAAGAAAAGATAGAATTATACCAAGCCATTGGAAAGTAGTTGGATATTCCTGCCACAATCCTAAAGATATAATCATAGGAACTAGAACACTTAATTTTAGGAAAGTGTTTGATAAACTGATACCATTAGTTTTAATAGATTTCTGATACTGTACAAAAGCCAAACAAAACATGATACCAAGGGTAAGTCCTACTACAACTGCCCATATTGCAGAACTACCTTTGCTAAATGTACTTTGATTGTTAAATAGTACTACAGGTATTTCAGAAATAAATTCATTTAGACTTTCTTCATTCAAATAACTAAAAAGATTTTGGGTTCTCGACATAAAAAAAGAAATGATAACCGCAGCTAAATAGTTGAAAAGAGTAACTCCGTATCTATTTAAGTTTTTATCTTCTGTAATTTTAAAAATTACAGGAATAATTGAACTTAAGAAAATTGCAATAAATAAATAAGTCATTTTTGTCTCCTTATGTAAATAATCTTTTGACATCTTGGGTTTAATAATTTTATATGAATGACATAAATAGAGAAGCTCTTACAAGCTTCTCCCACTATCCTGAGATTGTTTTTTTATTCTTGATTAACTAATGTTTCTTTATCGGTTTTTTTACCGATCGCTTTAACAAAGATATATATACCTACAAAACCAAATAGTATCGCTAAAATTGTTCCTATTATGCTGTCAAATGCTCCAACTATGATGTATGAAATCATGGCAAAAACTGCTCCTGTCACTGCATATGGAATCTGTGTCTTAACGTGATCAATATGGTCTGACCCGGAAGCCATAGATGACATAATCGTTGTATCTGATATAGGTGAGCAGTGGTCTCCAAAGATTGAACCGGATAATACTGCACTCAAGGTCGCCAGTACAACAGGTGATGTAGTTGGATCTCCTGTTATGTATGCTGTTGCTAAAGGAACAGCCAGCGGTACAACTATTGCCATAGTTCCCCAAGATGTACCTGTAGAAAATGCAACTAAACAGGATATAATAAATACTAAAATTGGTAGTAAAATAGCCGGTACCGTATCCGATACAACCTGGATTAGGAATGCAGCTGTTTTAACTTCACCTACTACAGCACCTATAGACCATGCTAATATCAAAATAATTGCTGTAATAAGGAGGGATTTGCATCCATCTACCCAAGCATCAAAAACTTCTCCTAAATCCATAATATCTCTTGTTAAAGCAAGTATACCTGCAACTATACTTCCAAGAACAGCCGCCCAAATAAGAACTACAGAGGCATCTGCATTACCAAAACACGCTCTAATATCAGTCCATGGAATTGAGCCTTCTCCAAGAACCCAACCGTTGTACCATAAACCGAAAAAAGCTGATAAAACTAATACAATAATCGGTACTGCAGCATTTGATACTCTAAGTTCTATATCTCTCTTATCTTTAAATTCTTCAGTATCTAAGTTTGACATAGGCTTTGCATCATCTCCGAGTACTTTTCCAGTAGTTCGAGCCCTAACTTCTGCGTGATACATAGGACCGTAATCTCTACCTTGTAAAATAAGATTATATATCAGTACTAAAGCAAAAATATTATAAAAAGCATAAGGTATAGTTCTAATAAACACCATGAAAAAGTTACCCTCTATTCCCATGTTTGTAAACACATCTGATATAAGACCTATCTCATAACCGATCCATGTTGATATAAAAGCCATACCTGCTACTGGAGCAGCTGTCGAGTCAACTATATAAGATAATTTTTCTCTTGAAACATTCATTTTATCAGTTAAAGGTCTCATTGTCGGTCCAACTATAAGAGTGTTAGCATAATCATCAAAGAATACTAAAATACCCATAAGTGTTGTAGCCAACTGAGCACTTTTTGCATTTTTAGCCCTCTTAGCTAAAGAATTTGCTATAGCTTTTGTTCCTCCAATTTTACCTATTATTCCGACCATTCCGCCTATTGATAGTGTGAAAATTATTATTCCCGCATTCCATGAGTCAGCTAAGCTTCCCAATATATAGGTGTCTAAGGTTCTTAAAAAGGAAATAAAAGGATTATATCCGTAAAGCATCATTACCCCTGAAAATATTCCTAAAAACAGAGATAAAATAACCTGTTTAGTAATGAAGGCCAAGGCTATAGCAAGTAGCGGTGGTAGTAAAGATAATACACCATATGGACTACCATTCATTTCTTCTGCATATACTGTAGTTGAAAAAACAAGCATAAAAATAATTAAAAATACAGTGATTTTATATTTAGTTTTCATAAAAACCCCCTTGGTTTTTTCACCTCCCAGGATAGTGTTATTATTTTT
>CAZNLP010000082.1:0-3709 GCA_964574015.1 uncultured Clostridia bacterium
ATAACATCAACTACTACGGATGTTCCAGTAACTTGTGATTATGAAAGCTTTGGTATTAAAGTTAATTATGAATTAAGCAATATAACATATTCATACACAAGATATTATTTAAGAGATTTAACAGACACTTATGGGCAGTTTGATTTAGATGTTTATTTAATAAACCCTTATACTACAGACTATGTTACTACAAACGTATTGGTAGATGATTTAAGAACTAAATATACTAATTCTAGAATTCTATTTGAAAAAAATATTGATGGAACGACTACACAAATAACTGCGTTTGATTTAGATTTAGAAGATAAAACAAGAGCAGTATTAATGACAGATGAGATATATTATGTTTATATAGATAGTGATGAAACAACCAAACAGTTTTTAGGTAAGTTCTTATCAGCTCAAGCTGGGACGATTGCAGATTATAAAGTGTTTAGTTTGTATGATATACAAATGCAACCAAACTTTATAAACTTGGACCAAAAGTTTAATTATGGTATATTTACACAAGATTATCAAATAGATTATAAAGCAAAGACTGTTGACGGGCTACAAAATAATTTGATTAATTTGACAGTTAGTTTTTATAATGGAACATCATCAGACGATACATTAATATTTAATGAATCGTTGGGCGGAGAATATGACCCTGATAGTTTATATCCGTTATTGAGTGGCGATACATTAAACTTATCAGATTACCAAAACGATTCGGTGTATGCAGAAATGCTTATATGGTTCAGTGAAGATTCAGCACCATATCAAAAACCGTATAGTGTACAGTTATGGGGCAATACTAAATTAGAATTGCCGTTAACTGATTATATAGACCAATCATTTTTGGACTGGTTTTTGTTAATATTATTATCCGTTACAGCTTTATACGCAACAATACAATCAGCTAATATCGCAGCAATGGGTATTATAGGTTTAGCAGCATTGTTTGTAATGTTTGGATGGTTTAGTATTAGTACAGGCACTTTAGCATTAGCAGCATTAATATCGTTAATAAGTCTGTTAGCAAAAAAAGGTGATAGAAGATGAGAAATTTAATATTAAGTTTAATCTTTTTTAGTATAATGATTAACTTATCAACAGGGATAATGATGACAGCAGTTCCAGCATTCGAAGGTATGGATTCAAGATTTGGTTTAGGAGGAGATAATGTAACAGAAGTTAATTATGTTAATAATAGCTATCTTGATGCTTTTGGTAATACTATAAACTCTAATCCCACAGGAGAGGATATGTCTAATGTGAACTCAGATACTTTAATGGATAGAACAATACTTGGTGGTATATTAAATATTATAGGAGTATTAGATAAATATCTGTTTGGGTTTGTTAATATATTAAACGCTATATTTGGTTCATGGGTTAATGAAATAGTATTTAGTGCTATAAAATATATATTAGGTATACTTTATGCAATTACAATATTTGAAATGGTTAGCGGTAGAAACATATTAGGTGATTAAATGGTAGTAGAAAACGTAACAGGATGGAATGAATTAATGGAAGGTAAAATTATTGAATCGGTTTATACTATGTTTGATGTATCATTTATGGGATGGTTTATACCAATAGTGTTTTTCACGTTTCAATCATTGCTTTATATGAAAACAAAGAACGTTACATTGACATGGGTAAGTGGTTTATTGTTTGCTAGTTTATATGCGGCATCTACGTTTATGAACGAGTCTAGTCAATACATATTATTCATAACTTTAGTTATACAATTAGCTGGAGTTTTTTATATGATATTTGTAGGAAGGAGGTGAGAAAATATGAAAAAAATAAAGGTTTTAAAAAATGCTGAGTTTATTGATAACTATAAAAAAATGAACCCAGCAGAAAAAGTTGCTTTTAAAAAAATGTTGAATAAATGTCAAAATAATTTAATGACACCAACATGGAAAAAGAAATTATTTAAAAAATAATTTAATAGTATTAAATAATATTTAATATCATTAAATTAATTTTTTTCTTCGTATATTAATTTTAATGTTTTTATAATTAAAAAACTTTTTTATATTTGCTTTATCATTAACATCAATATTATTATCTATACGACCTATAGTCCATTTCTTTTTATAGTTACCTAACTCACAACCTTCTGGTAAAATGCTTGTAATATATTCTTTATATTGTATTAAGTTTAATCCTACAAACTCTTTAAAACTTTCCAGTTTACCATTAAAGAACATAGAATGATATGTCTTTAATAATTGTTTTTCTCTTATAGTTTCGTTGTTGTTATATTTTTTTTTCTTATATTGTTTATTATATTCAACTATCTTATCTTTATGCGTATTAACATATTTTCGCATATTAGCTTTTTGTTGTTCATAGTGTTCTTTCTGATATTGTTTTGCTCTAGCCAATAACTTTTCTTTATTGTCTTGATAATATTTTTTTGCTCTTGCTTTGTTACGTTCATAATATTCTTGTGCTTTTTTTGTATCCATTTTTTTATCTCCAGGGTATCCCCTATTATATTGTAAGTAGAACTCCTTTATATATATATTTGTTATTGAAACTATATATAAAAAATTATATATATATAAATAAGTATATCTATATAAAATACATGGATTAAAAATCCATAATAAAATTGGAGGTAAAAAAAGATGTTTATGCAGATTGCTATTGGGGCTATTGGTATAGGGATTACTCTTATGGTAGGGTACCTAGTAATAGCGCAAGTTCAGGCTTCATTGCCAACAGCTACAGACGACTATAATATCACTAGTGATGTGGAAGCAACTTCTAGCACAATATTTGCTGGGTTTGGGTTAGTTTCCGTCGGCATCATAGTTTTAGCAGCGTTTGGTTTAATCAATATTTTTAAATAATTTTTTTTATTTAAATTTATTATTTTCCAAATTAGTTAAAACAATGATGTGAAAATGTTAATGATTTATCATTAACAATTTTTTTCTTTTTCTTTTTGATTATATATTGTTTCTTTATATCTTATTTATATATTAATAGTGTTTCTTTATATCTTATTTATATACTAAAGTATATCAATATTATTATACCTATAATTTACACATAATAATAGGGGGTATTTATGTTAAATATTATATTGTTTTTTGTTTAATGAAGTAAAAACTATTATTTATTTCATATAAATATATAATTTTTATAAAAAACCCTTTTTTCAGAAAAAAAAATTTTTCCCCCTAGAGAAATTTCTGACACCTTTATTTTTTAAAAAAATGGGATAAAATGATTATATTATTCAGGTTTGGCGTTTTTTTTGACCGAATGTGTGTCGAATCGTTATAAAAATTATACAATGCTTTATATGTATGTCGTTATAAAGTATGTTTTTTAAACTATACATTGGAATATATATGTTATAGAATATACTTCTGTAAGTATTATATTATCGTAACTTTAGAAGATGTCATTATATCATATTAAATATAACCCTAACATTAATATTGAAAATTACTCTATTCGAAGTATTTTTTTTTTCAATTATATACTCGAGTATATAATGACTAATATATCAAAAATAAACTGAGATTTCCCTTTTTTTCGAATATATACTCGAGTATATAATGACTAATACAAATTTTTTTTTTAATTTTTCGCCAAAAAAATTATATATTACAGAATATATATTAACAGATATATGTTCTGTAAACTATATATTGTAAACTATATATTATAAACTATATATTATAAACTATATATT
>CAZNLP010000082.1:3809-8264 GCA_964574015.1 uncultured Clostridia bacterium
TAAACTATATATTATAAACTATATATTATAAACTATATATTGTAAACTATATATTGTAAACTATATATTGTAAACTATATATTATGACATATATAGTATAATCTATATGTCACATAAGATATAAGTGTAAGGTGGCCATAAGAAGCTTGTTTCCTATGACCACCAGGGGGATAATTGATAGGGTATGACTAATGCCCTATCAACTAAAAATGATGTGAAAAGATATCGTCAAACTCTTTTTTATATTTACATTGTTTATTATACGAATCATCTTTCCATTTTACTCCGCTCCATACACGGACTTGTTTATCTCCTACTACAGGTTTAGATTCAGATACTCCCATTTCTTCTTTCAAAGTTATTTTAATAACTGAATCGCTTAAAATTTTAGCATTATGTTTTTTACAATATTCTTGATAACGTTTTACAAAATCTTTCTTTATTATAAAATCATCATACTCTTCATCGACCATATCCTCAATAAATGCGCTAACGCTATTACTTTGCCTTTTCCAAGTTTTCTCTACTTGTTTAGAAATCATTGTAGTAGAGAAATCTTTCTGTCTCTCTAGTCTATCAAGACCTTCTATTGCAAAGTTCAAAAACCCTGACATTTCGTTTTTGTTTATTAAATTATCCAATATTAAACTGTTTTGTATTCTAGCATTACTCTTATCGTCCAACGCATTTATTTCTTTTTGTGTTAAAAACTGATATGGGAAATTAACAATAACCCATCTAAGCCAAAACGCTTTAGAACTAGTATAAACAGGAGGCAGTTCATTACAAGCAAATATCACTTTAGCATAATTTTTAAAATTAATCCGCTCTTTAAATTTTCTATTTGCGCTTAATTCATCTCCGCCCGTTATGGCTTTAAACCTACCTGTATTCTTAATAGCATCATTGCTTATATCTCCTGCTATATTAACAAGTTTGTTGTGAAGATTACCTAACGCGAAATCATCATTTTGTATATCCTCTAAAGTAATTGCGCTACAATTATCTGAATTGATAAATATTTTAATCAGTTCTATAAGTTTACTTTTACCATTACGTCCGTGACTACCATACAACATAAACGCTTTCTCATATTTATATTTCTTAACTAAACAAAACCCTACCATTTCTTGTATAACATCAACATCCTCTTTTGTTTCTACTATCTCTTTAATAAATTTTTTAATATATTTACAATCTTTGCCTGGTTTATATTCAGCATTTATCTTATTAAAAAAAGGTATCTTAGGAGTAAATGGTTTTAACTGTTTTTTATTTAAATCTAATAGTCCATTTTTAACTGGCAATATATAAGGATGTTCGTTTTGTTTATTAAAGAACTCGTCATAATCTATATATGTTTCTACTTGTATTCTATCAACTACTTTGTTAGCAATAGTTTTAGAAAAATCCTCTTCTAATATATCAAGTACCATTTCCTTTATATATGATATACCATTAGGTACAAATATTCCATCCTTATACATCCACATCTCCTCTACTTTATCAGAACGTAAAGTTTTGAATATCTTAGTTTTCATAATAACAGTGGCTATTGCTTCTATTGCTTCTTTTCGTTTCTTTGTTATTAATAATGCATATATATTACTATACTTATGTTTCCTATGTTTTTTTGTTTTTTTAACAGTCTCTTCTATAAATAGTTTTTTTTTAATATTAGTTTTCATAGCAAACACCACTCTTTCTTTTTTTACAAATAGTAGAATCGATATATTTAAATACAGTTTTTTCTACATCTTCTGCACATTGTTTATTAATATCTATATAAATAGAAAGCATATTAATAGATAATTTAAAATATTTCCTATTATCATATATTTCTCTTTTTGTTAAAGTGCCGTTTTTTAAGCAAGCCCCTGATAGCCCCATATCGCTATATGATAATACTGCCTGTATTATTTTTGATATTTTATCAGATTTAATATCATTAAATAATTTGGCCACTTCTTTAATCATATTCTTATTTTTTGATATGAAAATTATATCTTCTTTTATTTTTATTCCATGAAAGTCTCTTTTAGTCATTTTATTTTTCCCCCTTATTTTTTTTATTGTATTATAACATTGCTATTATTATCTTTACTAGCTTTTGTCTCAAGATAATGATTTATCATTCTAGTTATAACTTCATCATACGTTTCCCGTTTATAAATCTTTAGTTGATTTAGGAAATCTCTTGTTTCTTTTTCTATCCTTATATGAGAAAATTCTTGTTTTTTTTCATCCATTTTTATTTTTCACCTTCGTTTTTAAGATTGTACTTTTTTGTCAATCTATACATAAGTATAGTGGTACTTATATATAAATGTTTCGTTAATTGTGCCCAATTTGTTGTAAATCTAACAAAAAAAGTATATACTTTTATAAAATAGTATTTACAAAAAATCCATTTTTGCCAAAAAATCGTGTTTTTTTAGTATATACTTTTACTGTAATAGTATGTACTTTTTTTGCAAATTTTAAATTTTTGAAAAATTATACTATATACAAAAACAACAACAATTTGTTAAAAAGTATATACTTTATATATATAGTGTGTATTTTTAGGCCTTTTTTCTGATATCATGATATCTCAAAGACAGGGTAGCCAACGTAGACGCGGGTTTCAACCCTATATATTTTAATCTTTTTTTTTTTTTTTTAAATAAAGTTGAAAACCATGTCTTTTCCGTCTACCCTGTCTTTGAGATATATTGATATCAAAATATACAATATAATCGTAACTTATATAAACACATGCAACATAATAATAAATATGATATTCGAACTATATTTATTCCTACAATTTATAACAATATTGTTATTGGCGACTTGTTTTATAACAAAGACCCCAATGGCTTCAGTATTGACTCTTGTTTCATCTGCTGTATTAATTACAGGGGCTTGGGTATTAGAAATGGGACATACTTATGTATGGGACCCTTCTATTAGAGGATATATTGCAGAACCAATAATTAAACAAACTTTTTATTTACCTTTTATTAATATGGGAATATTTGCCATAGCATTATTGTTTTTTATATATGATATGTTTATTGTAGTAAAAGAAGAAAGTGAAGGCATAAATTCAAATACAAACTTAAATGGAGGAGGAAGGGGGTTTAAATAATGAATTCTCTTCGTGTTATAATGGCTGTTACAATTCTAAGTTTGGTGCTTCTTACTGGTTGTACACAAGATTCCATTACCCCACCTCCTTCTTCTTTTATAGATAGAAGCATGGTAGATTATTCTTTAACTGATATTACAAACGATTGTGATATTACTCATAATTTAAATTTAACTTATTATTCAGAAAACCTTAATGAGACACCTTGTACTGGAACTAAGAAAGAAACTTTCTTTTTTTTCACAGAAGAAAATAATTGGAGTATTATGTGTTGTGAATATGAAAGTAAATGTTTAGAGGATATGGTTAATACAACAAATTATAATAATATATGTGAAGATGCTAATGACGGAGAATATACTGGATATGTATTCGAAGATGATGGTTTTTGGATGGCGCAGTGTTGTAATACAAATGGCGGGTCTTGTTATGTAGACCTTAATATTAATACAAGCAATGAAAACACAATATGTGATGATGAGTATCACCAAAATACTTATAGTATGGATTATAATGGTAGTGACTGGAATGCTATGTGTTGCATAGGAGGTATTGAAGAATGAAAAAAGGAATAATATTTATAATAGGATTATTGATGATGATGAGTGTTGTTAATGCAGCACCTTTTAATTTACCAATAGAATGGGTTTTACAACCTAACGGAACAACTATAGACTCTAACTCTAACGGTTGGCCTGATTACGCAGATAATGTATTAAACGCATCATATGCAGGTACATCAGCAGACGCAGAACTATTAAATGGTCAGTCTGGAAGTTATTATCTTAATTATGATAATATGAATGCAGGTAGTATACCTGATGGATATATAGATAGCGCAGCTACTTGGAACGCTAAAGCTGGAGCAGCAGATTGCCCAGCTGGATATGTTGTTCAAAACACTACAAGCTCAGGAGTTGAGTGTGTAGCTAACACTGATACCACATATAGCGCAGGAGCTCATTTAAGCCTCGTAGGCACAACTTTTTCTGTAGATATAACTAACTTAGGGTCTGCATTAGATAATAGTGTACTTAGCTCATATCAAAACATAACAAACCTTCCTACATGTGATTCTGATGAAATGTTGTCATATGATGGAACTACATTAACTTGTGAACATGATAGCACAGGTTCGGATACACAGTTAACAGAAGAACAAGTACAAGATTTTGCGTGGAATGTATTAGGTGGAACACAAACAGGTATTGATGTAGTATATAATGATACAACTAACACAGTAGATTTTATAGTGACTGAAATAGGCGGTGCTGTTAATGTATCAGACCTTGGTGATGTATCATTAAACAGTTTATCAAACGGTG
>CAZNLP010000083.1:0-4402 GCA_964574015.1 uncultured Clostridia bacterium
AATGCAAAATTATATATCAAAGAACTTGCAAAACAATCTTACTTTAAATGATATAGCTAAAGCTGCAGGTTATTCTCCTTGGCATAGTGCTAAACTATTTAAAGAATATACTGGAAAAACACCTTTTGAATATATTAGAATGCTAAGATTAACTGAAGCAGCAAAAAGTTTACAGAAAGATAATGTACGTGTAATTGATATAGCTCTTGATTTTTACTTCAGTTCTCACGATGGATTTACTAGAGCTTTTTCAAAAGAATTTGGAATTAATCCCAAAAAATACACGAAAAACAAACCACCTATTAAAATGTTCATGCCCCATCCTGTTTCAGATTATTTCAAGATGATTATGAAAGGAGAAGTTGAAATGAGTAAAGAAAAAATTACAACTATTTTTACACAAGTAGTAGAAAAACCAGAAAGAAAGTTAATTTTAAAAAGAGGCATTGAAGCTGAAGAATATTTTAAATATTGTGATGAGGTCGGCTGTGATATCTGGGGAATATTATCCAGTATTACAGAAGCCATCAGCGAACCTATGGGTTTGTGGCTTCCAAATAAATTGATTGCAAAAGGGACTTCTAAATATGTTCAGGGAGTCGAAGTAAATAAAGACTTTGACGGAGTTATTCCTGATGGATTTGACATTATAACTTTAGAGCCCTGTAAAATGATGATTTTTCAAGGAGAAACTTATGATGATGAAAATTTTGCTGAAGAAATTGGAATTGTAAAAAAAGCCATTGAAAAGTATGACCCTAAACTATATGGATTTGAATGGGATGATACTGCTCCAAGATTTCAATATGAACCTCAGGGAGACAGAGGTTATATTGAGGGTAAACCTGTAAAATTGATAAAATAGTATTATTAGAAAACTTTCAGGTAATTAAAACATATATATATTAAATTAATCTCAGGTCAATTATTCGATACACAGACCTGAGATTTTAGTTGATATGAATTTTTATCCAGTAATAGCAAAAAAGTTCCAGTGGAATAATAATACGAATAGCAGAACTAATAAAACTATTGTTGCAAAATGTAATAACTTTGTTTTATTTGAAACTCTTGCTTTATATAAATACTTAGTAGATAGAATTAAAGTAACTAATGTCCCTAAAAACAAAGGATAATTCAATATAATATGCGGTTTCATTGCGGTAAAAGTGTGAAAAGTACTAATCATAATTTTAGCTGGTGGAATCAAATTGTTAATAATAGTAACTGTACCAAACAGTACTAGCAAATAATAGTAAAGCTTGTATCTTTTGTTGAAAGAATCTAGTTTTTTCTTTCTTCCCTTAATTAAACTAATAAGTAGTATTATTGGTAGTATTGTGAAGAATAATATATTTACTATTAATATTATTATACTCCCAGTTAAAAATGGTACTGTCCTTCCTGATGGGAGTGATGACAAATCCATCCCATTTCCTACTATAATTTGCTTTACATCATCATCTTCTATTCTAAATCTCAATACTGGATAAGCATTTCTAAAAAGTGGTATTTTATCTTCAATTATTTCGTAGTGATACGGCTCAGTCTGTAAATAAGTACCTTCATATGGTCCTATATTCATGGTAATTTTATTTGGCCCTTCAGATTTAATTTCATATAAGCTTATATATTTTGCAAAATCAACAAAATTACCTTCCTGTCTTTCCATAGGTACATATTTTCCTTCTACTTCCGAAGTCGAAGGCAGTTCTATGTCAGGTACAGTTGCCTCATTAATTTGATTTCCCAGTATTAGGTCTTGTAATCCAAAAAGTATATTCATTTCTAAGTAAGCATTTGTAAGTATTACAATTCCAAATCTTTCTTCCGGCACTACAGCAAATTGACTTGAAAAAGCAGCAGTATTACCACCGTGTCCGAAAGAAGGTTTTTCTGTAGTATACTGAAAGAAACCATGAGCCGTTCCAACCATTTCACCATCTAAATCATAGCTAGGAGAAAGCATAGTGTTTATGGTGTTTTTATTTTCAAATAATGTCAATTCTTCATCATCTTTAGGCGTAAGGGCTATAGCAAATTTAGAAAAATCTTCCAAGGTTCCATTAATAGCTCCTGCTGGTAGATGGGACACATAAGACCACTTTCCTGGTGTAAATCCACCCTTTTGATCTGGTATATATCCCATTGCTTTTTCATCTTTCATTTTTTTATTATCATCAAAGATAGGATAAGCAGAAGTATTCTTCATTGATAATGTGTTAAAAATATTTTCTCTTACATAATCCTCATAAGGAATATCACTAATATTCTGTACGATGTATCCAGCTAGAGATGCTGTATAGTTACTATATGAACTAGCTGTACCAACTTCATAGTACTGCTTAGGTTTGTCTCTAAGAATTGCTTCCTCTAAAGAAACTACTTGTTCTGGCGAAAAAACAATTGTATTAAAAGCATAATCCCCAAATCCTGCAGAATGATTCATAATATCTCTCATTGTAATTGGTTGTTTATATTCAAGTTTTTGAGCAAACTCTACCGGCAAATATTTTTTAATATCTACATTTAAGTCTAATTTGTTTTGTTCAACTAACTGCATTATAGATGCCCATGTAAACAATTTACTTGTAGATGCCCATTCAAAAACTGTATTCTTTGGATCTACAGGAATCTGTTTTTCTATATCTGCATAACCATACCCCTTCAAAAAAACAATCTTTCCATCCTTTACAATTCCTACTGCTGCCCCAGGCGTTGTCTTTCCAATATAATTTGCTACATACTCATCAATTGTCTTCTCCAACTTGCTAAAAGGAATACCTGAAGGTGTTTCTTCTAATGAGGTCTCTAAATCATCTGCAAAAGTAGTCTGCACAGATATTCCTGAAAAAGCAATGATACTTATTAATAATATAACTATAAATTTTTTGTTCATTTTTTTATCTCCTTTTAGATATGTAATGATTTTTACTGACATATTGTCAGTCTTGTGGTAAAAATTTTTCCAATAGAGTTTAAGCTATTGGAAAATATTATAAATCAAACAATAATTCTTTTGAATTTAAAGTTTGGTTGATTAGGTGTTTAAAAGCTTTCAAATATTTGCTAGCTTTTTCAAAGTCGTTTTTGTGAAAATGTTTATCGCTAATTACAAAAGTATATGCTGTCATTAAATATGCGGATAATTCTTCTGGATATTCCACATTTAATATTCCTTCTTCATTTCCTTCCTTTATAATATCAGCAAAACATTTTGCCATATTATAAGATAATTTATGGTTAATTTTATCCATCATGAAAGAATTTTCAGGTAATTGAATCGCATCATGTACAGCATAATCTTCTTGTTCTGCTGATGACTCTGATATAATTGTACTATCTAGAAAAGATTTCACTTTCTCTTTAACTGTAAGTTTTTTATTGTTGGCAATTATATTAAACTTTTTAAGAAGAGGCTCAGTATGTTTTTCTACAATAGAAAACAAAATATCTTCTTTTGAATCAAAGTGATAATATAATAAACCTCTAGAAATGTTTAGTGATTTAATAATATCCTGTGTTGTTGTATTTAAATATCCTTTTTCGTAAAATAATTTCTTTGCTGCCTGCATGATTTCTGCTTTACGAACTTCTGGGTTTTTTACTTCACGCATTTAAAAACCTCCTTTATCGATATTTCACTGACATTTTGTCACTTCATGTGTAATATAACAAACAACTGACACTTTGTCAATACTTTTTTTGTTTTTTTATTTTAATATTTTTATTAATATACTTAAATAAAAAAAACTAGTATAATTCTAATATACTAGTTTATTAAATGCTTTTTATAGAGTTTTCAACTTTCTTCATTTAAAACTACTAAGGTTTGAATTTCACAATGTAAATAAAGGTCATTATACCTATAATTACTAGTACAAAATAAAAAGCCTTCATTTTTTTACTTGTTTTTTTAAGTATATTTTCATTAATAACTACAATATATATTGTAGTTATTAAAACAGCTAGTATAGGTAAGAAAATGGCAAAAAATTTAGACATATAAATCGCCTCCTAACTAACCTGATTATAAATTTCACCAATCCTTTTCTAAATTAATAATCTTAATTAAATCCCTATAAAATTCTTATAGATAATTGTTTTTAATTTATTTTTTCAATAATTAAAAGATAGTCATATCCTCCTGTAGCTCCCATCATGTGAAACTTAGGTATTAAATTAGGGACTATAGCGACTACTTCTCCTCTCAGTCCGTTTAAAAAATTTTCCAAATCTACACCATCAATATTTTTGTTAACATTAAATTTATGAACTTTATATTTCATATTATCACCATCACTTATTAATAATAAATTTCTTAAGTTCTTAAATCATAAAAAATTAATTATAATAGAATTTTATAGGTTTTTTCTTTTAATCCTATAATAATTATATCATA
>CAZNLP010000083.1:4502-8190 GCA_964574015.1 uncultured Clostridia bacterium
ATAGAATATATATTTGAAAGGAGATCGAAAAAATGAAAAAATTATTAGTTGTGTTCTTGATTGGGATTTTGATGTTTACATTTAGTATTTCTGCTTTTGCTCATCCTAACGTTCCAGAACAAAGTTTACAAAACATAAGTTCAAATGCAGCAAATGGAATGCATACAGCTTGGGGAAACATTCAAAATGCTAATGGAATAGCATCACATGTTTTTCAATTTAGATTTAGTCCACATGGAAGATAAATATCTATTATTTTTATAAAAAATTAGACGACAAGCTATATTAACTAGCTTGTCGTTTTTATATTATTTTCTTCACCTATGTTCTACTCAAAATATTATGTTTCTTTTCTCTAATTAAGTTGTTAATATTTAATCCAATTAAACCTATAAGTACTATAACTATAGTAGCCATAAATATCCACTTAACAGTAGTAAAAATTGTTCCTGTATATAGGAGAATCTTAGGAGCGCTTGGGAAAACTTTAGTCAAAGTCATATAGGACAATGTCTCAAGTAAATCTGCACCACTTCTTAAAAGAGGTAGTATAACTAACCACTCAAATCTTTGTACTTTATCAATACCTTTTAGCAGTTTCCTTATTAAAGTTGATTGAAGAACGCATAAAACTATTATTAATACTAAGTCTATCGATAATAGATAAAGATATTTATCCCTACCAAATCCGCCAATATTAATAAGATATGATGTTATTTCATATGGAGTATTGAAAAAATTCATATCAAGCATTTTAAAATCTGGTATTATTTTTTTTATATATCCTTTTCCAAAAAAATTGTTCTCCATTAAATACATAGTGGTCATAAATGAAATCATTATGTATTTATTATAAGCTTTTTTTGATAAAATCCTTATTAGTTCAAATATTCTATTCATTATATTCTCAATCCTTTCAAAATATGTTATACTTATTAAAGAAGAATACTATTTGTTTATTTAGTATACCGTCGGTATATTTAATATACTATAAGTTTATATTTTTGTCAAGTTTTTTATGAAAGGACTTTGTAATGAATAGAAAAGAAAAGGAAATAGAAGCAAGAAAACAATATATTATTGATGCTGCAACTAAAGTTTTCGGAAGAGAGGGCTACGAAAATGCATCTGTAAATGAAATTGCCAAAGAAGCAGAATTTACTAAAAGAACTTTGTATAAGTATTTTAAAGATAAGGCAGATTTATATCTTTCAGTTCTTGTACAGACCTACGGAGAAATGGTAGATGAACTATTAAAACAAAGATATGAAGAAAAAAGTGGGATTGATATTTTAAAGAAAAGTATAGAAAGTCAATACGTGTATTATAAAAAAAGTCCTGAAACCTTTAAAATTATGTATGATATAGGAAATGTAAGAAAGATAACTGATAATAAAAAAATTGAAAGGTTTTTGGAAATAGATAACAAAATTACTAAATCAATTATGGAAATTGTAGAATTAGGTCAAAGAGATGGTAGTATATCCAAGAAGTATGATTCTGCTACTACAACAATAAATCTTAAATTTATTATTTCATCGATTTTTGATAAGCTTTCTATAGCTGGAGATAATTACATTAATCATATTGATTTATCAAAAGAAGAGTTTGAATCCACTCTTATAGATATGATTATAAAAATTGTGAAAAATTGATATATTTGAAAATTCGTAAAGGTTGGTAAAAATGGAAATATTTTTTCAGATACACAAAGATATACCTAGAGAAGGTCCCGGTGATAATGAATCTACAAGGAAGGCCTTTAAATTTTAAAAGAATTCCCAAATAATCTTAAAATCTTGGATATAGGCTGTGGTCCAGGTATGCTAACAATAGAGTTAGCAAAAAATACTAACGGTACTATATATGCATTAGATATTCATGAAGCTTTTCTTGAAAGATTAAATGAAAGTTCAAAATTAGAAAATGTAAATGAAAAAATTAAAACTTTAAATGTATCTATGTTTTCTTTAGATGAAAATTTTACAGAAGATGAGTTAGACCTAATTTGCTCTGAAGGTTCAATATATATAATAGGTTTTAAAGAGGAACTTGAGAAATGGAAACCCTTATTGAAAAATGATGGATACTTAGTTGCAAGTGAGATTTCTTGGCTTAAAAACAATTTACCTAAAGAAATAAAAGAATATTGGGATTCGGAATATCCATCTATGAATAATATTAAAGATAACCTGGAAGTAATAAAAGAGTATGATTACAAATTAGTAGATTATTTTAAAATTCCAGAATCAAGCTGGTTTGATAGTTGCTATTCACCGCTAGAAGAAAGAGTACATATTCTTTACAAAACATATAAAGGCAAAAAAATGGGAAGAGGCTCTAAAAAAGCAGCTTGAAGAAATTAAAATGTATAGAAAACACAGCGAATATTACGGTTATGTGTTTTATATAATGCAAAAAGTATAGCAAAAAAACTCAGATCTATTCATTAAATAGATCTGAGTTTTTCTATGTCTTCAAAACTATATAATAATATATATAATAACAATTATGTTTTTTTCATTTTATTTCTTTTAACTGTCCTTACCGTTATAATCAATAATATAATCACCATTACCCTTTGTGTTACTCCAATAAGTATGCTTGCAGTATTAAAATAACCAGATTTAATAGCATAAATAATAGCTTTAGTTGTTATTGGTACTGAAGTCATCCAAGGATTGAATACTGCTGAAATATATATCAGAGCTGTCCAAGAAATCACAAGCTTAATATGTCTTCTTATTAATACAAGTTCAATTCCAAATATGAAAATAGGTACTCCAAATAGAATTCCTGCAGGTATTAAAAATACAGATATTATACAAATTAAAGCTCCAACTGCCATAAAAATATATCCTAATGTTTTATTTCTCTGGTACTTAAAATTTTTACTGTTGTATTCTAATTTGTTATTTTCTTCTTTGCTTTCATTTATATTTTTGTCTTTAACTATTTCATCAACTGTTACATTAAATATTTCGCTTAGTTTTATTATATTTTTTAGATCTGGAACAGATTGCCCGGTTTCCCATTTTGAGATTGATTGCCTTGATACATCCATTTTTGAAGCTAACTCTCCTTGTGAAAGATTATTCTTTTTTCTCAACTTGTAAATACTTTCTTCTATGCTCATAGTTGTACTCCTTTTCTTTTCTTATTAAGTATTTTATATTTTTTGATGGTAATAAGCAACCAACTCTACTTTTAGATTTAGCAACTACTAGTTGCAGTATTGGTATTAAATAAATTTAACTCTAAATGTTCCATCATCCTTTTTTATAAGGTCCTAGTTCTATTTCATTATTATCTTCTGACTCAACATATATGAAGATATCTTTTTTTATTTTTTAAAATTAGCCTTTATCTCCTTACTCTCATCGACGGTTATTATTACAACTTGTTCTTCAGATATTGCTTCAACATCTACTTCCCATTTAATAAATTCATATTCTTCCTTTGGAACAGCTGCAATTTCTACTTCTTTACCTGCTTCATACGTTCCTTCACCAACTACTTCTCCTGTATCTTCTGTTGATATTTCTATATTAACTTCGTATTCTTGTGGACTACAGCCAGTAGTTATTATAATAAATATTATTACTAAAATAATTAGTATTTTCTTCAATTTTTTACCTCCATAAAGCAATTATGTATTTACTTTATCATCTATTGTTATAATAAAAAA
>CAZNLP010000084.1:0-8170 GCA_964574015.1 uncultured Clostridia bacterium
AGATCCCATATAAATAGTTGTGTTAAGGAAGCCTTCATCGAAGGAAATGGTGATGAAAAGGTTGAAGAGCTGATGAATATTTTCGATAAATACTACAAAATTTAATCAAAATACCGATTACAAAGTCATAAATTGTAATCGGTATTTTTTAAATTATACTTTTTTCAAAATTTTCTTTTTTAAATTGATTGTTGTAAAGATTATAGTAATAGCCCTTTTCCTTTATAAGCTGATTGTGGTTACCTTCTTCTACTATTTTTCCTTTGCTAATTACAAGTATTCTATCTGAATTCACTATAGTAGAAAGTCTATGGGCTATTATAAAACTCGTTCTATCTTTAAGAATTTTTTCTAAAGCAGATTGGATTTTCCTTTCAGTTTCCGTATCTATTGAAGAGGTAGCCTCATCCAGAACAAAAATTGAAGGATTTCTGATAATAGCTCTACCAAAGGATATAAGCTGTTTTTCACCTGTTGATAATTTCCCTCCACCTTCGCCGACTTGAGTATCGTATTGGTTAGGCAGTTCCATGATAAATTCGTGGGCATTAACTAATTTAGCTGCCTGTATTACCTCTTCATCTGTAGCTTCTAATTTACCGTATTTCAAGTTTTCTTTTATCGTTCCGCTGAATAAATGGGGGCTTTGAAGTACGTATCCTATATTCTCGTGAAGCCAGTTAATGCTTCTTTTTCTGTAATCTATGCTATCTATTTTTATACTTCCCTCTACAGGTTCGTAAAATCTACAAATCAGATTTACTATGGTACTTTTACCAGATCCGGTTTCTCCAACTAAAGCTACTGTTTCACCTTCTTTTATTTTAAGATTGAAGTTTTCTAAAATTCTTTCTTTCTCGTTGTAGTAAAAGGTTACATCTTCAAAAGAAATCTCTCCTTTTATTGATTCCCAGTTTTCTTTTTTAGGTGATAAAATATCTCCATATTTTTCAAGAATCTCTTTTTCATCTTTAACATCAGCATCCAAATCTATTAAAGAAAGTACTCTTTCTGCTGAAGCTTGAGCCTGTTGAAATTGAGCTAATACTCTTGCGACCTCTCGTACAGGCTCAAAAAATTGAGTTGCATAAGAGATAAACAGTACAAGGACACCGTAGGTAACTGTCCCTGCTACTACTCCTTCTCCTCCTTTCCATACTATAAGTGCTATTCCTATACTGGATAATGAAATAACTATTGGAAGAAAAAGTGCTGAAAACACAGCGGCTCTCACAGAATGAATTTTCATATCTCCTGTAAGTTTTTTAAAATTGTTTAAATTCTTCTCTTCAGCTACTAAGGTTTTTGTTGTCTTAGCTCCCGAGATTCCTTCACTAAAGGCTCCTGTGATTTTAGAGTTAATTTTTCTTACTATTCTAAAGGCTTTTAGAATTATTCTTTGAAAGTATATGCTAACTATTATAAGGATTGGTATTACAGACAATGTATATAAAGCCAATTTCCAGTTGCTCGCCAGCATAAATATACTTATTGTAAGCATCATAGTAGTTCCCCAAACTACATCGACTATTCCCCAGGAAATAACCTCACCCAATCTTCGTATATCTGAGGTCATTCTTGCCATTATCCATCCGTTTTGGGTTTTATCATAGTAGGATAGGGATAGTTTCTGAAGTTTCTCAAAAGCCTCTTCTCTAATGTCGTAGGTCAGCTCCATTTCCATCCTTCCGGCTAAAGCAATAAATATAAAAACATTTACTGAAAACCACACTGCCAGTCCTGCAAATTTAAGAATAAAAAGATTTAGTCCTTCAGTAGTATTTGGTGTAATAAATTCATCTATAGCAATTCTGGTCATCTGTGGAAGTAAAGCATCAGCTACTGCCATAGATATCATAAAAAATATCAATCCTACTGTTGTTACTTTATATCTAAGGAGGTATTTGAATAATCTTTTCCATGTATCAATATCAAATTTTTTATTATACTCCTGTTCTTTAATTTCCATTTCTCTCCCTCCTTTCAACCTCTATTTCAAACTCTTTAACATTTTGTATATCGTATATTAGTTTGTATATTCCTTCTTTTTTAATTAATTCATCATGTTTACCCATTTCTTTAATTTTTCCTTTTTCAAGAACAATTATCTTATCTGCATCGTAGATAGATGAGATTCTATGTGATATTATAAAAGTTGTTACATCTTTTTTTCTTTCTCTAAGGGCTTTTCTTATAGCTATATCCGTTTCTGTATCTACTGCACTTAGAGAGTCGTCAAATATTAATATAGGGTAGTTGTTTATTATTGTTCTCGCTATTGCAATTCTCTGCTTTTGACCTCCAGACAGTGTAACGCCCTTTTCTCCTATTAAAGTATTATAACCTTGATCGAATTCCTTTACTACATTATGAACTGAAGCAATTCTAGCTGCCTCGTGTACATCTTTTGGATTTCTTTCATTTTGAAAACTTATATTTTCCTGTATTGTTGTAGAATATAAAAAAGGTTCCTGAAGTACTATACCTACATTTTTTCTAAGCCATTTTTTTTCAATTGTATTTATATTGTGTCCATCTATTATAATTTCACCTTTTTTTATATCGTACAGTCTCGGTAGAAGATGAACCAAAGAAGATTTTCCAGAGCCTGTCTTCCCTACAATTGCAACTGTTTCACCTTTTTTTACCTTAAATGATACATCTTTTAATACTTCATGAGTTTCGTCGTCAGGATATTTAAAACTTACATCTTTAAATTCAATACTTCCTTTTATCTCAGGTTTTATTTCATCCGGTTTTTCTTCTTCTATTTCTTCGTTAAATATTTCTTGTATTCTTTCAGTAGAAACTAAGGCTTTACCCAAGTCAGCTAATATCCTTCCAAGCTGCTTAATAGGCCAGATAATTCTAAAGATATAATTGATAAAAACAACTGCAGTTCCTAAAGATATAATTCCTTGAATTGTAAAGTGTATACTTGCTACAACAACTAAAGCAATTTGTACTATAGTCATGAAATCTGAAATAGACCAGTAGTAGGCTAAGTTCATAATAACCTTGTATGTTTTTTTCTTGTACTGTTGGTTTTTTTCTTTAAATTTATCTATTTCAAACTTTTCTCTTCCAAAAGCTTTTACAACCCTTACTCCGTTTAAATTTTCCTGAATTACTGTAGAAAGTTCAGCTTCTGATTCATCTGAAATTCTAAAACTTTTTTGTACAATTTGAAAATATACGTATGAAAACAAGAATATAAAAGGTGTTGTTGCCATGGCTATTAAAGTTAATTTAATATTTAGACTTAACATTACATAGAGAGAAATTCCAACCATAAAAATTGCTCTTCCAACTTCTACCATCTGGACAGATAAGAATCTTCTAATAGTTTCAACATCAGAAGTACTTCTTTGTATTAAATCTCCTGTATCTGCATTTTTGTGATAGGCGTAGTTTAAATGTTGTATGTGATTGTAAAGTTTCTCTCTTAAATTTTTAGCTACATCCTCTGATGCTTCTGCCGAAAATTTACCTTTATAATAAAGGAATATCCCCTGAACTGCTGTTATGAGAATAATCAGTAGTCCACACATCCATAAATTGTTGATTAAGTAACTACTTCCTCCTAAAAATCCAAAGAGTTTTTCTACAAACATATTTCCTTCTACTTCTTTACCAACTAATATATAGTCTATAACTACTTGAAGTATTAAAGGAATTGTAAGAGATAATGCTACTGCTAACCCTGTAGCTATAATTGATATTAAGTATTTAATTTTGTTTTTGTCCATATAATTCCATAATAATTTTAAATTTTTCATAATTCACCTCATAAAAAAACCGTAGAGTTTTACCCCTACGGCTATCCAATATTTAAAATAAAAAAACCGTAGGTACACAACCTACGGTTTTATAGACTATTATTATAGTATATAATTTCCGGAGGATTGTGTGTTTAGTTCCAAAAAAGACGCACTTATGCCTAAGCTAGTTAACTCATCTGCTATTTGAGTTTGTTGAATATAACTTATTCTTAACATAATTTCTCCTCCTTTTTTTACTTTACCAATAATAGATTATTATATATTCATTTAACTGTCAAGGATTTTTCGAATAAATTTAATATAATAAATATTTATACAAAATACTCCCTCTATTAACGATAAATGGTTTTAAAATTAAAGGGAGTATTTATATTTATAAGCTCATATAAAGATTTAATTTTTTATTAAAGGGATACTAAAGTATCATGCTCCATTTTTCTTTTATACTCAGAATCTTTTTCCATTATTCCACCAGGAAATCCATACTCATCCATTCTTTTAATAAATGGATCCGGATCAAAGTTTTCCGGGCCTTGCACTCCCGTATCATCCCAGATACCTTTTGCTACAAGTTCCATCATAATTGCCGGTGAAAAAGCTGTTTGTGCAACAACTGCCTGTGTACTGTATTTTTTAACACATTCCTGATTGTCGGCAAGCTGGTAAATATAGACTTCTCTTTCCATTCCGTCTTTTTTACCTTTAACCCATGTTCCGGCACATCCTTTCCCGATCATCTTTTTACCGGTTTCCAAAGGATCTGGTGCAACTTTAACTATAAAATCTCTAGGTGTAATTTCTTCTGTACCTACTTTTACCTTTAAATCTTTTCTGTCCATATTTATTGTTTGTAGGTCTTTTAAGAAATTTATAAATCTTTCTCCAAGTCCGTACTTAAAGGTTACTCTATTGCAGTCTACATATCTAGGTACAAGTAGTACTTCTTCGTGTTCTACATTTACAACTTCTGCAGGCCCAATTTCTGGAAATTCAAATATTTCAGGTTGCGAAAATGGTTCGGTAGTATACCAACCTTTTTCTTTTTCCCATACTACAGGAGGATTTAAGCATTCTTCTATAGTTGTCCAAATAGAAAATCCAAATGCGATATCCTGTCCTTCTATTTCGTAGTTATCTGCATCTCTAACCCCTATTTCTTCAATTTCATCAAATAAATGCTTAGCAGCATATTTAGCAAAAACATCAGCCATACCAGGTTCAACTCCTGACCCAACAATTGCAAGATTTCCTTTTTCTTTCCATTCATCAGACTTATCAAACTGATAGTCTCCCAACTTCACATTAGCTAATTCAAATGGTTTCTCTGGATGGGGTTTAGAAAGGGTCATTGCACAATCCATATATTTAACTCCTGCTTTAAAAGCAGCATCAAATATAATCTCATTGAAGGATGGATCTACTACATTCATCACAAAATCAATTTCATGCTTTTCTATTAGGTCTAAAATTTCTTGTGAATTTCTCGCATTAACTTTTTCAGCAGGAAACCTCTCTTCACCTAATCTTTTAGATACAGAAACAGCTTTGTCAACGTCGTAGTCTGCTAAAACCATTTTATCTAACCAATTTTTTGTCGAATCAACTGAGTTAATAATACTCGCTATAGATTCTCCAACACCACCAACACCTATTAATAAAACATTCATTCTTTCACTCCTCTTTTTTTTGAATTTTATTTATTTTTATAGTTCTTTTATCTTTGTATTTAAGGTTATATCGAATTCTTTTGCATAATCAAAGTAGCAATCAACCTGATCCATACTTAACATATCTGATGTGAACAGTCCTGGTTCTTTAAATTTATCATTTACAAACATTTTTGAATATAAGAATCCACCTTGACCTGTAAGATACATTTCTGCAGTCATTCCAGCTCTTTCATAAGATTCAACTAAGCCCGGTGCACTTACATGTACTTCTACTAAAATATCTTTACCGTCTTTTTTACCGTAAGCTTCGATTACCATAGCTCCTGAATCTGAATTAAGTCCTTCATCTATTATTTCTTTAATTTCTTCTTTATATTTTGGAGGATGAGGTAGATGCTTTAAAACAACATCAAAAGGTGCTACCATAACTCCATTTACTTCTTCTTTTTCGTGACTTAAAAGTCCTGCTCTATTCAATGGTTTACAAAAATCCATACCGTCTCCTGCATATTTAAAATATGCGTTTTTAACACCTTTAAAATATTCTTCTGCATTCAAACAGTAGTGGATAGGTTCATCATGACAGTGTTCAGCAAAGGTAATTTCTTCTTCCATGTATTCGTATTTTCTCTTTATAGTATCTCCAAAAGCTTCCGTACGAACTAATTCACCATCTACCATAGCATATGCATCTTCCGACATGTCGTGAAGAGCTGTTGCAGGAGACCACCAAAATGGAAGAAATCTTTTTGGACTTACTCCTTCCCAAACTATGTTATAAATAGTATCGCAGGTATCTAAATACTTCATTGCATATCTTGTTGCCGCACAAATCAATCCTGGTGCTGCTCCTGTACCAATTATTGCGGTTTTTCCTATTTCCTCAAATTTTGGCCCGTATTCATCGAACTGTATTTTATAATTTTCTACCCAATCCTCATGTAAAGAAGTTGTTCCTGCAAAGTCTTGATAATCTGCTTTTACCTCTATTGCTGATTCTAGAACATTTTTTGTGAAATCTAAAGGTAGTGCATTTACTATTAGATCTACTCCCTCTGCAGCTTTTAAAACACTTTCTTTATCTTTAGCATTAACCGTCATTCCTTTAGCTTTTGTTAGATTTTTCACAATTTTGTCTACAGCTTCCTTATCATAATCAGCACAGATAATTTCTTTAACCTTTTCTTCTTCATCCAGGCGTCTTGCCGCTGTTGATCCCTGGGCTCCAACTCCTAAAACTAATATTTTCATTTTTTATCGGCTCCTTTTTTTGAATTTTCAAAAATTTCTTTCATTTTTTCTCTATCTAATTCTCTTTTATACTCCGATTCCATTTCTACTAAGCTGTATTCAAAACCAGATTCATCCATGATTTCCAAATATGGAATAGGGTCAAAATATTCAGGAGAATAAACTCCAGGATCTTTCCAAATACCTTTTCCTATAAGTTCTATTCCTATAGCTGCACCAAAACCTGTTTGGGCTACAACTGCCTGCATTCCCCATTTTTTCATAGAGTATTCATTATCAAAAGGTTGGTACATAAAAATTTCCCTTTTTTTACCATCCTTTATGCCTATACAGTGAACTCCTACAACCATTTTTCCTATCATTTCATCCCCAATATCTTTTGGCTGCGGTGCTACTTTTGCCACTAAATCTCTCGGTCTTACGGATGCATTTCCAACTTCAACTTCATTTAAACTTCTAAGGTTTAAAGCATCTAAAACCTTCAGTGCTTTTACTAAATTTTCATCTAAATTTATTTTAAAGCTGCATTTTTTTAGACCATATTTATCAAGATATCTAGGCATTAGAACAGTTTCTTCGTGTTCAATTTTTACGAGTTTGTTAGTTCCTACTCCAGCAGGCATTTCAAATTGTTCTTCTCCTGAAAAAGGTTTATCAACTAAGAAACCTTTTTCTTTATTCCATTCAACATTTGGATTCAACACTTCATCCATTACAGTCCAAACATTAAAACCAAATACAATATCATCTTCTTTAGCAGATGGTATACTTAAATTTCCGCCATCTTTCACATGAACTTCATGAAGTTCATCAAATAAATGCTCGGCAGCAAATTTAGCAAATACATCTACTACTCCTGGATCGATTCCTAAGCAGATACATGCTGTAATATTTTTTTTCTTCCATTTTTCATGCTGTTTAAAATTATAATCTGCCATCCATTCACTAAAACTATTTTCAAGACCGTATCCAAACTTAGGTTCATCTAAAGGGACAGTCCATGTTCCCATGTTAGAGTAATCTACACCTGCTTCATAGGCTGCATCAAAAACATTATTTGTCATATAAGGATCAACTGCGTCCATAACAAAATCGCAGTTGTGTTTATCTATTATATTAATTATATTTTCTTTACTCCTTGCATCTATTTTTTCAGGAATAAACCTTTTTCTGTCTTTTAAGTTATTAGTTACTTCTAAAGCACGTTCGAAATTGTAATCAGAAACAATAACTTTTTCCAACCATTTACTTTGAAGATCTCTTTCTTTCAAAATTTTAACTATAGATTCTCCAACTCCTCCAGCACCTACTAATAACATTCTCATAATATACTTCCTTTCAAATTTTGACAGTACTAAACTCATAATAAATGAGCTTAGTACTGTCTTTTTTTTGTTTAATTACTGTTTTTCTCCAATTTTTCAATTTTCTTCTTAGCTTCTTTAAAAAACCATCCTATAAGAATTA
>CAZNLP010000085.1:0-7931 GCA_964574015.1 uncultured Clostridia bacterium
AAGAACCACATATCTGTTTATATAGAGATAATACAGAAATTATCTTAACAAAATCCAACAATCAAAAGGTCATTCTAAATAGAGAGTTATACGGGTATGGATATGATGAATATTTTATTACAGATAATCAGGAGAAATTACAAGAAGAATTTAGAAAATCAGATTCAAATATTGTGAGAGAATTATTTAGTACAGATTATCATAATAAGGAGTTTGTGGTTGAGGATATAGATAGTAGATGGATAGGATTTGGGATTAAGGATTGATAGAAATTCCAATAAAGTTAATAGTCATATTATAATTTTTTCCAATTACTTGTGATACGGTTCACCGTAACACAATATATTATAAAATAAAAATAATTTAAGTTCTATGAATTAAATATATCTTGGAAAGCTATTTCATTAATCTTTCCAGAAGAAAGGTGTAAATAGTATTAATACTGTATATATTTCTAATCTACCAAGAATCATTGCAAAAGAAAGCAATCCTTTTGTAAAAGTAGTCAAACCACTATAATTTTGAGCAGGCCCAACTATTCCAAAACCCGGACCTACATTCCCAAGAGTAGCGGCAACAGCAGAAGTACTACTTATTAAGTCTAAATTCTGGGTAAGTAGTATCAGAGAAAAAACTACAAATATTACAAAATATATAAGCACAAAAGATATGACGTTTTGTACAATGTTTTCAGGTACAGGTTTACCACCTAGCCTTATGCTTACTACACTATTAGGATGTATCAATTTAGTAAATTCTCTTTTTATATATTTAAAAACTATTAAAATTCTTATGTGCTTTATAGCTCCACCTGTAGAACCTGCGGAACCACCAAAAAACATTAAAATAAATAGTATCATTTTACTAAATTCAGGCCAAACACTATAATCCATAGTAGTAAATCCAGTAGTTGAAACAATAGAAGCTACTTGAAAGCTTGACTGACGTAAAGAAAGAAATAAATTATTTAAGGTACCGTTAATATTTATAGTGATTAATAATGTAGAAACAATTATAACAGCAAAATAAAATTGAAATTCTCTATCATTTAGTAGAGTTTTAAAGTTTCCTAGTAAAGCATCATAATATAAAGAAAAATTAACTCCCGCAATAAACATAAACATAATTATTATGGTCTCAATAGGAATTGAGTTATAGTGACCTACACTTAAGTTTTTAGTTGAAAATCCTCCTGTTCCCATGGTAGCAAATGTATGTGTAAAAGCATCAAACAATGACATACCAGCTATTGTAAGGGATACTATTTCCATTACCGTAAATAAAATATATATAATATAAAGCAGTTGAGCCGTCTTAGCTATTTTTGGAACTAATTTTCCGGGAGATGGACCGGGACTTTCAGCTTTCAGAATATTTACTGTGCTTAGGCCCATTGCTGGAAGAAGTGCTAAAGTAAATACTAAAATACCCATGCCACCTAACCAGTGTGTTAAACCTCTCCAGAATAAAATTCCGTGAGGTTGACTCTCTATATTTGTTAAAACCGTAGCTCCTGTAGTAGTAAATCCTGATACTGTTTCAAAAAAAGCATCTATGAATGTGGTGAAAGTGTCGGCTAAAATAAAAGGGATAGCTCCGAATAAAGAAACTATAAGCCAACCTACACCAACAATCATGAACCCTTCTTTATAACGAACAATACCTTTTTTAATTTTAGGTAAATTTAACAATAGCCCACTTAAAGCAGTTATAATAATTGTAATTAGAAAAGCTTTGGAATCCGATTCTTGGTAATAAAGAGATACAATTAAGGGGAATATTAGAAAAGCTGATTCAACTAATAATAGACGACCTAATGTCTTCGAGACGATTCTTAAGTCCATGCTTAAGCTTCCTTTCTTTACCATGAAGTAAGTTTTTAAATTTAGATATATCATCTATTTTACTTATAACAATAACTTTATCGTATGAACAAATTCTGTCATTTCCATGAGGTATTATTACTTCATCTTTTCTTATTATGACAGCAATGATTGATCCTACAGGAATCCCTAAATCCTTTAAAGGGATATTCAATATAGGGGATCCAGGTTTAACAATATATTCTACAATTTCAGTTTGGCCATCAGATAACAAAGAAGATAAAATAACCGATTCTCCACGGACAAAGCCTAAAATTTCACTTGCAGTGATAATGCTTGGAGTTATTGTTGAGTCTACACCAATATTTTTTGCTAAATTAACATAATTTTCTCGATTAACCTTTGCGATACCTTTCTTTGCACCATTTTGTTTAGCTAATAAAGAGACTAAAATATTTTCCTCATCAATACCAGAAAGTGAAACAAAAGCATCTGTATTCGCTATACCTTCTGATTCTAATAAATTAAGATCGGTTCCATCACCATGAATTATTAGCACATTATTTAATTCCTCTGATAATTTCTTACATCTATCTAAATCGCGTTCAATTATTTTAAGAGTGATACCTTTATTTTCCATGTGCTTAGCTAAATAATGAGAAAATTTTCCTCCTCCTAATATCATAACTTTCTTAACATCTAATGGAATCTTTCCTATTGACTTAAAATATTCTTCAATTTCTTTTCTTTTTCCAATAACAAATATAGTGTCGTTAGGTTTAATTATGTGATCTCCTCTAGGTATTATTGTTTCGCCATCTCTAATTATAGCTGCTATTAAAAAATCACCTAAACTATTTTGTTCTTTTAAAGTTACATTAATTAAAGGACTATCCTTATTAATATTATGCTGAACCATTCTAACAGAGCCATTTTCAAAATCATGAATATTACCAGCAGGTGAAAAATTGATTAATCTTAATATTTCTTCTGCTGTTGATTTTTCAGGATTAATTATTAGATCAATATCTAATTCTTTTTTGTATAAATCTAAATCTTTTTCATATTCAGGATTACGTATCCTAGCAATGGTTTTTCCAGCAGATAAATGCTTTGCTGATAAACATACCATCATATTACCTTCATCATTATCTGTAACCGCAACAACTATATCTTTTCTATTTAAACCTATTTGTTCAAAAGGTTTACCAATCAAACCATTAGATTCGATAGTTAATACATCTAATGTATCATTAACTTTCCTTATAACCTCTTTATCGTTATCTATTACTACAACATCATGCAGGTCTTTTGAAAGAATTTCAGCTATTTTATAGCCAACCTTACCTGCTCCAATAACTATTATTCTCATATATCATCTCTCTTTTCATTTTATATATATTATATGTAATAAAAAAATAACTTGAATACTCTTGGGCTTTAAGGTATTTCGTTATTCCAAATTGAAAACACAGTATATTAAAATCAAATATAAATATTAATTTAAAGTATATCCGAATAGAGTCATTTTTTCAACAGTAATTGAAAAAATACAAATAAAGACCTCTAGTAAAAAAACTTGGTTCAAAGAAAAAACATAGAATTTGATATTAAACTGAATATATACACTGACGATTATCTATGATAAGGCTCACCGTAACATAGTGTACTTTAAAATATTAATTAATAATAAAATATAAAAAAAATTTTCCAAATACACTTAAATCATATAAAATATAAGTATATGTGGAACTTTATAAATTTTTTTATAAAACAAACCCAGCTATTAAAACACCTATGACTATAAGGGGAGCTGGTATTTTTCTTGTTAATAGCAATATAATTGTAATAATCATAACAATGGTGTTATCAATGGAAAATCCGCTGTTCTGCATTAATATGACTGCTGCCATAGCGATTAAACCTCCTGCCACAGACGTAATACCTGTTAAAGAAATTTTTATTCCTTTTATCTTCTTTAGATTTATCCAGACTGGATAAATAAAGTAAATCAATAAAAGTCCAGGCATAAATATTCCAATTCCGCTTACTACAGCACTTATAACTTGAATTAAAACTGTACCTTCTCGAGCAGCCATACCTCCAGCATAAGCACTAAAACTAAACATTGGTCCAGGAAGGCCTTGAACTAATCCATAGCCTGTTAAAAATTCTTGGTTTGTCAGATAATTATTTACTTCAACTAACTCGCCATACATAAGAGGAACTACAACCTGCCCACCACCAATTACCAAATAACCGTATCTATAAAAATTTTCAAATAAATGAACAATTCTATTGTCCCATATTAATGCAGCAATCAGGCTTCCTATAGCAAACACAGAAAAAATTATGAAGTATATCCAAGGAGGATTTAATTTGACTCGATTCCATATATCTTTCTCAGGTGATACAGCAATACTGACTAAACCTCCTAAAATAAGTACTAATGGAAAAACCCATGGTTCTCTTATGAAATATGTAGTAACAGCTCCAAAGAGTAGTAAAGCAAATGTGATCCTGTCTTTTATAATTTTTCTTCCTATTCTATAAGCAGCTACTACTATAAATCCAACGGCCATAGGTCCAATATAACGAAGAACATCCTGTGAAATATTTTGGTTAGTTAAAAATTGGCTTAAAAAGGAAAGCAAAGTCATGGCAGTTAATACAGGTAATGCCCACACCAATAATGTTAAAAAAGCCAAAGTAGGTCCTCCGGTTTTATATCCAATAGACACTAATGTTTGAGTGCTACTGGGACCAGGTAAAAAAGCAGTTAAAGCTATTAGTTCAATCATTTCTTCTTCTGTTAAGTATTTTTTCTTTATTACCATTTGTTCTGTAAAAACTCCATAGTGGGCTTCGGGACCTCCATAAGCTCCTAAAGAACAAATTAGCACATCTTTTAGGAATGTCTTTCGGGATATCTTCTTATTATTTTTCAAAATCTACTCTCCTTATCGTGTATAGTACCTGCAGCTATTCCTAATGTTATTCTCATACCTTTAGAAAATTCTTTAAATGACCTATCACCAGAATCATTTATAGAAAATAACTTTGATAATTAATTAGCTTTGTATTCTCGATTTTTTTTATATATACCATATAGTAACTCACAAAATACAAGATTATCAAATTTACTTATTCCATTATACAAATTAGTTTCATTTAGCATAATAACGATTATTCTTTGAAACTCTTTTATATCATTAATACCATCTCTTTAATTAATTATATACTTAATTAAATCCTATATAAATTATTAATATATATCAACTAAAACTTAAATAATTTGAAAAATTGACAAGATGATATTATAAAGATATACTAATTCTAAGACGACTATATGCAACTTGCATATAGCAAGAAGAAAGGAAGATACTAGGAGAGTATTTAAATGAAATTCTTTGATTTTAAAACAGTTATTGTAACACCGTTAATAAAGCTTGTTCTTAAACATCCAAATATTATGAAAACAAAAATATTTATGAAAGCTATGGTCTATTTTCCTGATAAAATTAGTAAATCATATGATAAAAAAATACAGGAAAGTAAAACAGATTACAAAGCACCTATAAGTGAGGGTTTAGAAAATATAAATATTAATCCTGAAAAAATATTAGACTTGGGTACCGGGACGGGAGTTACTGCTTTATTAGCAGCTAAAAAGTTTCCAAAAGCTGAAGTCATAGGTATAGATCAAAGTAAAAATATGGTGGAAATATCTAAGAAAAAAGCAGAAAGAGAAGGATTAAACAATATTAAATTTAAAATAGATGATGCATCAGATTTGAGTTGTAATGATGATGAATTTGATTTACTAGTAACTTCAAATGCACCAATATATTTATCAGAGGCATCTAGAATATTAAGACATGGAGGAAATTTCTTGGTAGCTTTTTCATTTAGTGGTAAGGCACTGCTAAATTTAGAAGAGGATATAATAGAATTTATTCAAGAACATGGTTTTAAACTGTTAAAACTATCAAAAGTGAAAGAAGGAGCATTTATATTAGTTGATAAAATGTAATTAAATATATAAGTATATCTATTAGAGTCAATAGTCACACTATTGGCTATTTATGGTATGGTTCACCATAATTTAGATTATCATAAAGTAATTATATAGAAACCCCAGTCCTATGGAGACACTTATAGGTCTGGGATTTAGTTAATATAAAAACCTTTTTCGATTTGAAAAAAATAAATATAAGGTATCTACTATTAAAAAAATTGAAAATTAAGGAGGATATCACCTATGTTTACTCTTAAATTACTCAAACTCCTATTGTTATCTTTATATTAAATTGGTGTGTGATTGTCCAAATAAGTTAGGGGCTTAAGAAAACTTATAATATCTGATTAATTTCTTTAATACTATCTATTATTATTATTTTCATATTTTTACTTTTTTATTTCTATCAACTTTACCCATTATTCCTCAACAGTAAGTATTTTTCATAACAATTTTGAACTAAAATCACTTTGAAAAATAATCTTACACCTTTTCCCTTCAAGCTCTTTCAGTAAATTAGACATTGAATATTCACCTTCATTTATTTTATTTTCTATTTTATTAATTTTTCTTCTCAGATTGTTCAGAGTACTAGGTAAGTTTATTAGAGAAATTACAAAAATAAATGCAAGCAAACTCAAAATATCATTTATTCTCCTCCCTCTTAAAGGTAAGCACCAGTTTCCATCACTTATATATTTATCATTGTTTTAATTTTTCTACTTCATTTTTTAAATTCTCAATTTCTTTTTTATTAGCTCCTACCTGAGCGATAGCAGCTAATGAAAAGACAAAGGCTACAGGAGCTAAGTATGTTAAAAATTCCATTGTTAATCACCTCCTTTTATTATTTCCAATTAGTCTAACGATGGTTCATTTTAAATTTCTTAGGTTTCAATTTCTAATTAGTTTTTCTTTAATTTTGTTTTTTATAAACTGAGTAATAGCCATAAGAAGCTATATTAACTAACATCCATATACCACTAATAATGACCGGTAATGCTCCAGTATCAAGAACCGTGTTACCAATCATAGTGATTATTATAAAACCTAATGATGTAGATTTTGATATTTGGAAAGCATGATAACCTGATTTGTATATTATTAGTTTTTCAGCTTCATCACAACTATCAATGAATTCTTTATTAAATTTAAAGCTTGTTGGATCACCTTTTAATCTAGTATCTAATTTCTGAATGAATTTTACAGCATATATTTCTAAAAAAGATATTGCCAGCACATTAATCAAGAATATGATTAATACTGTAAAGAAATTATCAGATGTTCTGTCAATCGTAGTACCGAAAACTATAAAGTTTAATACCATAAAAATCGAATTTAAAGTTAATGAAATATCCAGCTTTTTATTTGCAACCTTAGATTTAACGTCGTATTCTTCATCTGATAATTCATCTAACTTCTCAAATAGCTTTTTTCCTTTAACAAATAAATAAACAGAAGGTAAATATAATACAATTACTAAAAATATAAATATGTATATATTGTTATTGATTAAAAAATCAACAATAAATGATAATTTGGCCAAACCTCCAGTGTCTTTAAATTTAAGTAATCCTAGCGAAAAAATAGCACCAAATACTCCTCCTATAACTAGAAGAAGAATAATTCTAAATATACTCTTTTTATTAATCATTACTGTCCTCCTCATAAATAAATATATCTTCAACCGAAACATTAAATATTTTTGCAATTTTAAGTGCAAGTGTAACTGAAGGATTATATTCTCCTCTTTCTATTGAGCTAATAGTTTGCCTTGAAACATCTACAAGTTTTCCAAGCTCTGCTTGATTAATACCAAGTTTAGCTCTTTGAACTTTTAAAGAATTCATTAAAGGCACATTTGCCACTCTCCTTTTTTAAATTTTCCAAATCTTTATGACAAGTAAACTTTAATATTTGACAACTTTATTTGTCATAAGAATATCATTGACAAGCAAAGTTGTCAAGAAAAATATTCCTTTATATAATATAAAAATAGTATTTATTAAATATATAAAATAAAATGAATAAAATTAATATTAACAATTAAAGAAATTAAAAATTTCTTATAAATGTAGATTCATGAAGAA
>CAZNLP010000086.1:0-7880 GCA_964574015.1 uncultured Clostridia bacterium
AAGCTTTTTCACTTATTCTGTACTTCTATTAAATCCTTCATAAGGCGCCTTCACTTAATAATTTTATCTAATCTCTGAAGTAAATTTTAGTGAGTAAATTTCTCTATGCAGTTTCTTTTGCTAATCTATTTCTTTCCCGTACAGACCCATTTAATAGTTGATTTATTAATTAAGATTTTAAAAAATAGCATAATTTATAATATTTACGGGTAAAACTTAAGTATAAGGAAATTTTAGGAGGTTATGTTATGGATAAAAATAAAGATAATGAAAAAAATCATGAACATAAAGAACACAACCATGATGAAAATGAACATAATGAAGGAAATCACCATGAAATGATGATAAAGGATTTTAAAAAGAGATTTTTTATATCTATGATAATAACTGTACCGGTGCTTTTGCTTTCACCTATGATACAGGACTGGTTTAATTTCAGTATAGAATTTACAGGAAGCAGCTACCTGTTGCTGGCCTTATCTACTTTTATATATTTTTACGGAGGTTGGCCATTCTTAACTGGATTTATAGATGAAATAAAGGAAAAGAATCCAGGAATGATGACATTAATAGCTATGGCAATATCTGTAGCTTTTTTATACAGTGCAGCTACTGTACTGGGCTTAGAAGGCAGCGACTTCTTCTGGGAGTTGGCAACTCTTATAGATATTATGCTTCTCGGTCACTGGATTGAGATGCGATCGGTAGCAAGTGCTTCTAATGCTTTAGATAAATTAGCTGAACTAATACCTGATGAAGCTCATCTTATAAAAGATGATGACACAGTAGATGTTTCTGTAGATGAATTAAAATCTGGTGATAAAATATTGATAAAGCCGGGAGAAAAGCTGCCTGCTGATGGAGTTATAGTGAAAGGAAGCAGTGCAGTTAATGAATCTATGCTTACAGGTGAGTCTAAGCCTGTAGAGAAAAAAGAAGGAGATAAACTTATAGGTGGTTCTATAAATGGAGAAGGATCTTTAGAAGTTGAAGTTAAAGATACAGGAGATGACTCATACCTATCTAAAGTCATAACCTTAGTTGAAGAGGCTCAAGATTCTAAATCTAAAACTCAAGCTATAGTTGATAAGGCCGCATTTTGGTTGACTATTATAGCTTTATCTGTTGGATTTATTACTTTAGCTACCTGGCTGATAATAGGAAAGGATTTTACTTTTGCAATAGCAAGAATGGCTACAGTTATGGTAATTACATGTCCTCATGCCTTAGGTTTAGCAGCACCTTTAGTAGTAGCAAATTCTACTACATTATCTGCTAAGAACGGTCTTTTAATTAGAAATAGAACCGCTTTTGAGAATTCAAGGAAGATAGATACAATAGTTTTCGACAAAACCGGTACCCTTACCTTAGGTAAATTTGGTGTGGATTTTATTAAAACTTTAGATAATAAATACAAAGAAGATGAAATTCTTAAATATGCTGCGTCTTTAGAAAAAGGCTCGGAACACCCTATTGCTCAGGGTATTCTCGATGAAGCCGAAGAAAAGGAACTGGATCTATTTGAAGTTAATGATTTTGAAGCAATAAAAGGAAAGGGTATAAAGGGTAGTATTGATGATAAGGAAATTTTAGTAGTAAGTCCCGGATATTTAAAAGAAAATAATATAGAAATACCTAAAGATTTACCTGAAAATGAAATTTCAACTGATGTTTTTTTAATTATAGATGACAAAGTAGAGGGTGTTATTGGTCTATCAGATCAAATTAGAGAAGAATCCTATAATGCAGTAAAAAAACTTAAAGAAGATGGTATAAAATGCTGGATGCTTACAGGAGATAATGAAAAAACAGCTAAGGAAGTGTCCGACAAGCTTGAATTAGATGGTTACTTTGCCGAGGTTCTTCCCGATGAGAAGCAGGATAAAATAAAAGAACTCCAAAATGATAATAAGTTTGTTGCTATGACTGGAGATGGAGTAAACGATGCACCTGCATTAGCTCAGGCTGATGTTGGAATAGCTATAGGTTCCGGCACAGATGTAGCGGCTGAAACTGCAGATATAATATTAGTCAACAGTAATCCAGAGGATGTAGTGTCATTAATAAAATTTGGAAAAGCTACATACAAAAAGATGATTCAGAACTTAATCTGGGCTACCGGTTACAATGTAGTAGCTATTCCTCTTGCTGCTGGAGTCCTTTACGGTTTTGGTATTTTAATTTCACCAGCTCTTGGAGCAATCCTAATGTCTCTAAGTACAGTTATTGTGGCAATAAATGCTAAATTATTAAAAGTTGAGTAGTTTTATTTAAATTTGCAAAATAAAATTAAAATAATCAAATAAAAATTAGACTGCCTTTAAATATTTACATTTTGTATCTTAAAACGTCTTTAATAAATATATTTACTATTCTCTCGTCGAATTGTTTGCCAGAATTTTTTACAAGTTCATCTACAGCTTCTTCTTTTTTCATTTTTTTCTTGTAAGGTCTTTCTGAAATCATCGCGTCATATGCATCGACTATTTTTATTATTCTTGATTCAATAGGTATGCTAACTCCTTTAAGATTTTTAGGATAACCTGTACCATTAATATTTTCATGATGATATAATACTATTGCTGCTACATCCGAGTATTCAGGTACACTACTTAGAATTCTATAGCCTATTTCTGTGTGTTTTTTTACCTCATTGAATTCGTCAGTTGTCAATTTTCCTTTTTTATTTATAATACTATAATCTATAGCAATTTTACCAATATCATGGAGAAGTCCTGATATTTTTAATAAATTTATCTTCTCCTGACTAAAGTTCATTGATTTACCTATTTTATAAGATAGTTCACTGACTCTTTTAGAATGTTCTTCTTCCCTTTTATATCTTTCATGTAGTGTGGTTAGCATAGTTAAAACAATTTTTCTTTTTTTGCTTTTTTCATCAAAAATTTTATCTCTATACATTATATCTTCAGCATTTTTCTTAACTGCACTAATATCAAAGTTAATATTAGTTTTAATACTATATCCTAATGCTACAGATATTTCTAAACCTTCAATTTTTTGAAGTTCTATATTTTTTTTAATTCTTTTTATAATTTTTTCAGTATATGTTTTACCACAATTCGGTAGAAGTATAGCAAACTCATCTCCACCCATTCTAGCAATAATTTCATCGGCCCGGAGTATTTCTTTTGTTGTTTTTACAAAGCCCAACAAAATTCTATCTCCAACATCATGACCAAAAGTGTCATTTATAATCTTTAGTCCATTAACATCAGCTATTATTATAGAAATCGGTAAATTTCTTTTTACATCTAATCTCTCTAATTCTTCATTAAAAAATCTTCTGTTATAAGCACCCGTAAGTTGGTCTCTATAACTTAAATACTCTATTCTTCTATTCTTTTCTTTGATTTTAGAAATATCCATGAAGGCCGATTTAATAAATTTTTTGTTATTAATCACCCAAATACTGCTCATTACTTTAACATCTATTTTTTTATTTTCCCCTATAAGTTTTAACTCCAAATCATTATTTGTTCTATTTTTTTCCATTTTTTTAATGTGAAGGTAAAAAGCATCTTGATATTCTGGTGCTATATATTTAGTAATATTGTCGCCTTTTTCTAATTTTTTATAGGAAATCATTTCATTGAATGAACTATTGAACAACTCTATCCTCCCTGTAGTTTCATATAAAGCATATCCAATTGGTGCATCAAAGAATAAGGATTTGAATTTATTTTCTGATTCTTCAAGAACTCCTTGTATTCTCATTAATTCTTGGTTTTGATACATTAGTTCTTGATGATATACAGATATTTCTTCTGCCAACTCATTTATTGATTTTTTATTTATTAAGTCTTTTGCACTCACTTCATCATTTAAAATTTCTTTTATTTTTGTTTTTAAAATTTCGTTATTATTTAATTGCACCTAATACACCTCCTTATGTAATTATTTATTCATGTCAGATATATTAATTACTACACCAACTGCATAAATAGGATTACCTTCTTTATCTAGTTGACTTATTTTCCCTCTATCGAAGAATTTTTCATAACTTCCATCTTTTTTTCTAATTCTGTAAACTGCTTTCCATTCTTCGGTTTTCCCTTTCAAGTGATCTCTCATTGTTTGCATAGTTTTTTCGTAATCTTCAGGATGTATTAAATCACATATTTCATAAATATTATTTGGGAATTCATCAGGATCATAACCTAACATTTCAGCTTTCATATCATCATATATAACTTTATCGGTTTTAATGTTCCATTCCCACCAGGAAATACGTCCCGATTTTAATATTTGTATAATCCTTCTGTTATATTCATCGGCTTTTTCTACCTGATCTTTATAGTTATTAATGTCAACAAAGGTAACAATGACTCCTTCTATTGAGTTATATTCTGTCCTAAAAGGTCTTATCCTTGTTATCCAATAATTTCCTTCATCATCTTTTATTTCTTTTTCTATACCTTCTAAGTCTTCTACTACTTTATTGATATCCTTAATTAAATCAGGATAATAATTTGATACAGAGATATGAGAAACAGGTCTTCCTATATCTGTAGACATTATATTAGTTATCTTTGATACTACAGGTGTTATTCTTCTTATGTGAAGTTTTCTATCTATATATAATGCTCCTATCTGAGTATTCTTTATTAGGTTGTCTAAGTCATTATTTAAGCTAACTAATTCATCTATTGTTAATTGGTACTCACTATTAACTGTAAAAAGCTCTTCATTTACAGATTGAAGTTCTTCATTAGTACTTTGAAGTTCTTCATTAGATGCAATTAGTTCTTCATTGGATGATTGAAGTTCTTCATTGGATGTTTCTAATTCCTCAACTGTAGCCTGTAAAGTTTCTCTTGAAGTTTTTAGTTCGTTTTCCAAATATTTTATTTTTTCATCAGACTCTTCTTTTTGTTTAACTTCCTTTTTAATTGTGTTTTCTATCTTATTATTCTCTTCAGTTTTAAAGGATATTAAATAATATTCCTGATTTTCTATATTAATAATTTTTCCTTCAATTGTTAAACTTTTCCCTTTTAATTTTTCTAATCCGATTATTTTTTCAAATATTATATCTTTTTTATCTTTTTTTATTCTTCTAATAATATTATTAATATATATTGATAAATCTTCAGATACATTTGATGAAATGTTAGTAGAAAATCTTCCAGGCTTTATAGATAAAAAATCAGATACATCATTAAATACATGTATAATATTGTCTTTTTCATCTAAAACTATAGATGGTGGTAGCAATTTATTCAGGGTTTCTAAAATAAGTTTTTCGAATTTTACAGGTTTATACATATATCTATTTGTTTTTGTGATTCCCGGATTTACACTCAGTGTATTATTTATGTGAACTTTATCTTCTATACTAGTCTTATATCCTTCTTTGTATTTATAGAGTTTATTTTTGCTGTTTACTATTTCAAAAGCTTCCTGTATGTTACCTAAAGATTCACTTGTTCCAAGCATTAAGTATCCATTTTTATTTAATGAGTAATAAAACATCGAAATCACTTTTTGTTGAATTTCCGGTTTTATATATATAAATAAATTTCTGCATATAATAAGATCTAACTTAGAAAATGGTGGGTCTTTAAGAACATTATGTTTAGCATATACTACCAAATTTCTTATCTTTTCACTTATTCTCCTACCGTTTTTTTCCTTTATAAAATACTTATCTATATACTTTTTCTTTACATCTGATAAAATGCTATCCGGATAATATCCTTTACTAGCTACATCTAAAGCTTCTTTATCTATATCTGTACCAAATATTTTGATCTCAACATCTAAATTATTCTTTTCCTTATATTCATTTAATAAAATTGCAATAGAATATACTTCCTCTCCAGTTGAACAGCCGGAAGACCATACTCTTAACATTTTTTTCGAGTAGTCGAGTTTCGGAATAATCTCTTTTTCCAATTGATCGAATGCATCCTTATCTCTAAAAAATCCAGTAACTCCTATCAACATTTCTCTGTATAGAATTCCTTTTTCTTCTTCTGAACTTTTTAAAAATTTAATATATTCCTCTGTTGAGTTGTATCTTTTTACTTTAATTCTTCTCTCTATTCTTCTTATAATGGTATTTTCTTTGTAATAAGAGAAGTCGATGCCTGAATAGTCTCTTAAAAACATAATTATTTTTGTTAATGAATCCATGTTCTTTGGAACTTCATTTTCATTATTCTCTTTTTTGTTTTTCCCCAGGGGATGTTCTATATAATTTATTAGTTCTTTAGACATATCTTCCGGCTTTAAAATATAGTCAACAATCCCTGTAGATATTGAGCTTTTCGGCATACCGTCAAACTTAGCCGATTTTTCATCTTGTACCATTATCATCCCTCCAGCTTCCTTTACTGCTTTTAAGCCTAAGGTACCATCGCTTCCAGTTCCTGAAAGAATTATAGCTATTGCTTTTTTACCCTGATCTACAGCCAAGGACCTAAAAAATATATCAATGGGTAAATTTAGATGGGTCTTACTGTCTTTATCTTCTAGAAAAATTTTGCCATGAAATACAGATAGATTTTTCTTAGGAGGAATTAAATATATGTTGTCAGGTTGAACCACCATACCATCTTTAGCAACTTGTACAGGTATTTTTGTATATCTTGCTAAAAGTTCATCCATTAAACTTTTATAGTCCGGTGATAAATGTTGTATAATTATAAAAGCCATGCCTGTTTTGTTCGGCATATTTGTGAAAAATTCTTTTAAAGCTTCTAACCCTCCTGCAGAAGCACCAATACCTACATAATAAAAATCCTTCTCTAAATTTTCCATTGTATCCCTCCAAATTGATAATTATAAACATTTTATCAAAAAACGGCTTAAATTTAAACATAATATTGACAATTAGAAGGATTTTTTTATCATTTAAAGTTAAAATTTCTTATTTAAAACGTATTAAAATAAATTTTATCTGCATTTTTTCAATTTCATTCACATAAAAATAAGACTGCTTTTTTAAAAAACAGTCTTTTAATCTTTTACGTTCAAATGTCCATCAAAAATAAATCTTATAGAATTTAGTACTCCATAATTTGATAATCATCCGGTATTTCAAATTCATCATCTGATACTCCACCTATTTTAAAGCTGGTTACTTCCATTTCTGCACTCATTTCTTCCGTAGCTGCAGTTACTTCTGTTCGCATAACTATACCGTACTCATCATGAATCCATACTTTACTTACACTATCACCTTCAGAAAATGTTGATTCTATGACATGGCAGGATTCTCCATTAACTGTATCTTTTCCTAAATACTTGAAATTATCATCATTTTCAAAGTCGAAATCTTCTGCATCTCCAAAATCATTCATGCCTTCTGAATATTCTTCTTCCGCCTCTTCCTGGTAGACCGTTCTAAAAGCGGTTTTTGATTGTGGATCAAGATTAGTCATAGATTCTTCTGTCCAAATAACTATATAAGGTACACCTTCCTGTTCTCCCTCTATTTTCATTTTTTCACCTTTATACCAGAATTTTTGAGTTGAAGTATATTCTCCGGTCGTAATAGTTTGTTCGTAGTAGTATTCATCTGGTTCGTTTGTTTCTGATAATAGAGAAGCCATATCCTCTTCTGACATAGAGTCTTCATCAGAATCATTAGAATCACTATCATCTTCAGTATCATCCGTCTCTTCTGGAGAATCTTCAGCTTCTTCCTCCTCAGTATCGTCCATTTCTTCTTCAGTATCTTCTAATTCTTCGCCGTTTTCCGGTGTTTCTTCTCCGGATCCACAAGAGGTAGTAAAAATCATCAACGATAAAACCACCAAAAGTATTAAAAACAGCATCCAAGGAGATTTTGTATTCCTTTTTTTCATTTTCATCTTCCTTCCTTTTAAAGTTACTTATTATTATTACAATTT
>CAZNLP010000087.1:0-7752 GCA_964574015.1 uncultured Clostridia bacterium
CTACCTTTTTTTCTTCTTCTTTTTAATACATTTCTTCCAGCTTTTGTTTTCATTCTTTTTCTAAATCCATGTTCTTTACTTCTCTGTCTCTTTTTTGGTTGATAAGTTCTTTTCAACAGTGACACCTCCTTAAAATCTCAATTATCTATATAAAAATACATAGTTATCCAATTTAATCTACACTAAATTATATTAATATAAGGTCCATATGTCAAGACAAATAAGTTTTTTGAAGTTTTATTTGTATTAATAGAACAATTCATTAATTATATCTTCTACTTTTTCAATTTTATTTGCTTTATAAGCTTTTTCTCCAACAAATATAAGACCTTCATTAATATTACCTTCTACAGAATTAATAAGAGCTTGAGAAATGCAAAATTTTGTATCTTTGTAGTTACATTTTTTTATACAATCAACACATTTTTTAATTTTAGGTTTCATACCTTCTTCTACATTTTTTAAAAAGTCATTAGTTATTGCTCTACCTGGTAAACCTACCGGACTATCCATAATATTTATATCTTCTCTTTTAGCCCTAATATATGCTTTCTTAAATTCTATATCAGCATCACATTCTTCAGTAGTTACAAACCTGGTAGACATTTGTACACCTTCAAAGCCCATTTTTAAATGTTTTTTAACATCTTCTCTATCGTAAATACCACCTGCTGAAATTATAGGTATGTTTTTTCTATATTTTTTTTCGTATTTACTTATTTCTTCTTTTGTTTTAATTAATGTATCCTGCATGTTAAAATTTTCTTCCATAAGATCCTTCTTTTTAAAACCAAGATGTCCTCCTGCTTTATTACCTTCTATAACAATAGCATCGGGTAATCGATTATACTTTTTGTCCCAGACCTTTGTAATTATTCTTGCTGCTTTTGAAGAAGATACTATAGGAACAATTTTTGTATTAAAACCTTCCACTGCTTCAGGTAGTTCTAACGGCAGTCCTGCCCCTGAAACAATTATATCTATTCCTTCAGAAGCCGCTTCTCTAACATATTCTTTGTATCTATTCATAGCAACCATAAAATTCATACCTAAAATTCCCTTGTTTGAATTTTCTCTTGCTTTTTTTATTTCTTTTTTTATAGCTCTTACATTAGCTTTAAAAGTATCTGTATAAAAGTCTTTTTCCCTATATCCTAAATTTACTCCAGATATAACACCTATACCTCCCAGTTTTGATATTGATGATGCCAGTTTCCATCCTGATACACCAACGCCCATTCCTCCGAGTATTAGTGGTATTTTACTTTCAAGATTTCCTATTTTTAATCCTTTAAATTCCATATTTTACCTTTCATTATAGTTTTAATTTATTATATATATTAATATATAATTATGCATTATAATTTATTTTTTAGACATAATAGTTATGATAATACATAATTTGAATTCTTTCAAATATTTATTTAAAATAAAGGTGATATCTTATTGATATTGTGGATAATTTTTGATAATATTATATTGGCTGTGGATAACTTTGAATAATTTTTAATTAATTTTATTTTTGTTGATTAGTTTTCTATAAATTATTGTATTTATTGAGAATTTAATCTTTTTTATGTTATTAAAGTTATTAACATATTTGAATATAGATAGCTTTTTTTATTTTATATATATTTTATCAACATTTTTATTATTTTGTGGAGGTTTATAATGAACAGTACTAACAATTTAGAAAGCACTTGGAACGATGTTTTAGATATAATTAAGGAAGATTTAAATAACGTTTCTTATACAACTTGGTTTAAACCTATTAAACCTTTAAAATTAGATTCTAATCAAGTTTATTTACAAGCACCTGAAGAATTTTTAAGAAATATGATCACAAGAAGGTATAATAATTTATTAAAAAACTCTTTTTCTCATGTATTAGGAAAAGATATAGATATTAAAATACTTATACCTGGTGAAGAAATAGAAGAAAAAGACACACCTATAAAAGCAGAAGAAAGTCAAAATAAAAGAGAAAACAAGCACAATTATAATCATTCAATAAAATCGTTTCTAAATCCTAAATATAAATTTGATACTTTTATAATCGGAAATAGTAATAGATTTGCTCATGCTGCATCCTTAGCTGTAGCAGAATCTCCATCTTCAGCATATAATCCCTTGTTTTTATATGGAGGAGTTGGATTAGGCAAAACTCACCTTATGCATGCCATAGGTCATTATATTGTATCTAATAATGCAAATGCTAAGATTCTTTATGTTACATCAGAAAAATTTACAAATGATCTTATAAACTCAATTAAAGATGATAAAAATGATGAGTTTAGAAATAAATACAGAAAAATAGATGTATTATTAGTTGATGATATTCAATTTATAGCAGGTAAAGAAAGAACTCAGGAAGAATTCTTTCATACTTTTAATACCCTTCATTCTGCTAATAAACAAATTATTATATCAAGCGACAGACCTCCTAAAGAAATACCAACTTTAGAAGATAGACTTAGATCAAGATTCGAATGGGGTCTTACAGCTGATATTCAGGCTCCTGATTTAGAAACAAGAATAGCTATACTTAGAAAAAAAGCAGAACATGAAAAATACGAAGTACAAGATGAAGTTATAGAATACATAGCTGAAAATATTCAGTCTAATATTAGAAAGCTTGAAGGAGCTTTAATTAGGCTTTATGCTTATTCTTCTTTAACAAATAAAAATGTAGATCTTTCACTTGCTGAAGAAGCTTTAAAACATTTAATTTCTGAGGACAATAAAGAAATTACTGTTGAAGATATTAAAAAAGTAATATGTACTTATTTTAATCTTACAACGGAGGAAATAAACTCAAAGAAAAAACCTCAAAGAATATCTTTTCCAAGACAAATAGCTATGTATTTATCAAGAAAACACACTGATCACTCTTTACCTAAGATAGGAGAAGAGTTTGGAGGAAGAGATCACTCTACAGTTCTTCACGCATATAATAAAATAGAAGGTTTGCTTGAAACTGATGTAGATTTACAAAAGAAAATAGATGATGTTGAATCTGAATTAATTTAGTTATAAACACAAAAAGTTAATAGTACTGTTAATTTCCTGTTGTAAAATATTAATAGATTTTTTTATTATTTTCTTATCAACAATGTATTAATCTATCAAAGTCTTTATAATATTAAACCATATAGTTTATCAACAAATTAACAGCACTTACTACTATTACTATTTAAATATATATAATATATAAAAATATAACAAATACGGAGGTTGTTTATGAAATTATCAATTAATCAAAAAGATTTATCAAAAGGAATAAGTATTGTAAGTAAAGCTGTATCAACTAGAACTACAATGCCTATACTTTCAGGCTTACTATTAGAAGCAAGAGACAATAAACTCTATTTAACAGCTACAGATTTAGATTTAGGAATAAAAACATCATTAGATTGCAAAATTGAAGAAGAAGGTTCTATAGTTGTAAACTCAAGATTGTTAAGCGATTTTATTAGGAAATTACCATCAAATTCAAATGTAAATATAAGCACAGATGAAAATAATAAAATGGATATAAGGTGTGAAAAATCTGATTTTGTTATTTTATGTAATTCTGCAGATGAATATCCAAATAATACTTTTATAAAAGAAGGTGAATCAATATCAATAGATTCAAAAAAATTAAAAAAACTAATAAAATACACTTCTTTTGCAGCAGCTCAAGACAATATGAAGCCTGTTTTAACAGGATGTTTAATGGAACTGGAAGATAATAAATGTGTTTTTGCAGCAATTGATGGTTACAGACTTGCTGTAAAAGAAGAAGAGATAAATTATCAAGGGGAAAATAAAGCTATAATACCTTCAAAATCACTTATGGAAGTTTATAGAATAATAGAAGATTTAGAAGAAGATATAGAAATAGTTTTATCAGATAGTCATATATCCTTTCTTGTAGAAGATACGGTTATCATGTCCAATTTATTAGAAGGTGAATTTATAAAATATAAAGATATAATTAAAGAAGGATACGTATCAAAAATAAAAATAGATACTGGTAAATTTAGAAATTCAATTGAAAGGGTTTCATTGCTTGCAAAAGAAGATAAAAATAATTTAATTATTTTTAAATTAAATAGTAATAATTTAACTATTGAATCTACTTCAGAATACGGTAATGCTGAAGAGATTATTGATATTGACTTAGAAGGGGAAGAGCTAAAAATAGGATTTAATTCTAAATATATATTAGATTTACTTAAAGTAGTAGAAAACGAAGAGTTATATTTAGAATTTCAAGGTAATTTAAATCCTTGTATAGTAAGATTAGTAGGTGCAAATCATTTCATGTACCTAGTATTGCCAGTAAGAATAGGATAGAGGTGAAATTTTCTAATGAAAGAAGTAAAAATTGAAGGTAAATTTATAAAATTACAACAATTTATAAAATATATAAATGAAGCTCAAACAGGGGGACACGCAAAAATACTCATAAATGACGGAAATGTAAAAGTAAATGGAAATACTGAGTATAAAAGAGGAAAAAAATTGTATAAAGATGATATAATAGAGGTTAATGATAATATTTATAAAATAATAACAGAATAAAGGGGAATACCTTTGTACGTTAAAAATATTTATTTAGAAAATTATAGGAATTTAGAAAATATAAGTATTGATTTAAATGAAAAATTGAATTTATTTATAGGAGACAATGCTCAAGGAAAAACAAATCTAGTTGAATCTATTTTTTATATTTCGATAGGAAGATCTTTTAGATTTTCTAAGGATAATAATCTTATAAAATTTGAAAAAGAAAAAAGTTACGTTAAAATAAATGTTCAAAGGAAAAAAGACGAAAAAAAAATAGAGATTGAAATTAACAAAGATAAAAATAAAAAATATAAAGTGAATGAGATTACTTTAGATAAGAATAGTGAACTTGTAGGTATTGTAAACATTGTAATATTCTCTCCAGATAATTTAGATTTAATAAAGGGAAGTCCTGGAGATAGGAGAAGATTTTTAAATATTGAAATATCTCAATTAAAACCTAAATATAAATACCTACTAAAAAAATATAAAAAAATACTTATTCAAAGAAACAATCTTTTGAAAAACTTAAATGAAAACAAAAAGAACCTAAAACTTTTGGAAGTTTGGGATGAGCATCTCGTTGAAACAGGTAGCGAAATAATATCCTACAGAAATGATTTTATAATAAAATTAAGAAAAATCTCTAAAAAAATACACTGGGAAATATCTGGTGAAAAAGAGAAATTAAACATTGTTTATAAAACAGGACTTGGTTTATTAAGGGAAAATAATATAGAATATATAATAGACAAGTTTAAAAGAAAATTATTAGAAAATAGAGAAAGAGAGATAGAAAGAGGTATCAGCTTATATGGTCCTCATTTAGATGATGTAAAAATAATTATAAATAATAAAAATAGTAGATATTATTCATCTCAAGGACAAAAAAGGACAGCTGCATTATCTTTAAAGTTATCAGAAATAGAAATAATAAAAGAAGAAAAAAAAGATAATCCTATAGTTTTGCTTGATGATGTTCTTTCAGAACTTGATAATAAAAGAAGATACCATCTTCTTAAATATATAGAAAATGTACAGACTATAATAACATCAACAGATGATACAGATTTAATAAAATTATTAGAAAATAAAGATAAGAAAATATTTTACATAAACAAAGGAAAAATAACTAATATAATAGAATAGAGGTGTACTATGTCAGAAAAAATAAGAAATTATGGAGCCGATCAGATAAAAGTGCTTGAAGGTTTAGAACCTGTAAGAAAAAGACCAGGTATGTATATCGGATCTACTGGACCAAGAGGACTACATCATTTAGTATATGAGGTAGTAGATAACAGTATTGATGAAGCTTTAGAAGGTGAATGTGATGAAATTGCTATAACTATAAATGAAGACAATTCAGTAAAAGTTGAAGACAACGGAAGTGGGATACCAGTTGAAGAACATCCTAAAACAAAAAAATCAACAGTAGAAACAGTATTGACTGTACTGCATGCCGGAGGAAAATTTGACTCTGATGCATATAAAGTGTCAGGAGGACTTCATGGTGTTGGTGTTTCAGTTGTAAATGCATTATCAGAATGGCTTGAAGTAGAAGTATTTAGAGATGGCAAGATACATAAACAAAGATTTGCTAGAGGAGCAAAAAGTACTGAACTTGAAGTTGTAGGAAGTACTAAAAAGAAAGGTACTACAATAACTTTCAAACCAGATAATGAAATATTTGAAGAAATTGACTTTGATTTTGATACACTACAACACAGGCTTAGAGAACTTGCATTCTTAAATAAAGGTGTAAGAATTATACTAAATGATTTAAGAAATGATAGAAAAGAAACTTATCATTATGAAGGTGGAATAAAAGAGTTTGTAAAATACTTAAATAAAAATAAAAAAGCTTTACATAATGAGATAATATATAAAGAAGTTGAAAATGAAAATAATATTATTGAGTATGCTATACAGTATACAGATGCCTACAGTGAAGGTATTTATACTTTTGCAAACAATATAAATACTCAAGAAGGTGGAACCCATCTTATTGGATTTAAGGCAGCTCTTACAAGAGTAATAAACGATTATGCTAGAAAAAATAATGTTTTAAAAGAAAAAGATGAAAACTTAAAAGGTGAAGATATTAGAGAAGGTATTACTGCAATACTATCAGTAAAAATGCAAGATCCTCAGTTTGAAGGACAAACTAAAACTAAATTAGGTAATTCAGATATGAGAGGAATAGTAGAATCAACATTAAATGAACATTTGACCTACTTTTTAGATGAAAATCCTCAAATAGCTAAATATATAATAGAAAAAGCAATTAGATCTGCAAAAGCAAGAGAAGCAGCAAAAAAAGCAAGAGAACTTACAAGAAGAAAAAATGCACTAGAAAGTATGGCTTTACCGGGTAAATTAGCAGATTGTTCTGAAAAAGACCCAGACCAGTGTGAGATATATTTAGTAGAGGGTGATTCTGCTGGAGGATCTGCAAAACAGGGAAGAGATAGAAGAACACAAGCGATACTACCATTAAGAGGTAAAATACTTAATGTTGAAAAAGCTAGATTAAATAGAATATTAAATTATGAAGAAATTAGATCAATGATTACAGCTTTTGGGTGTGGAATAGGTGAAGATTTTGATATCAATACATTAAGATACGGTAAAATAATAATCATGACAGATGCCGATGTTGATGGAGCCCATATTAGAACTTTACTACTTACATTTTTCTATAGATATATGAGACCATTAGTAGAAAATGGAAACATATATATAGCTCAACCACCCCTATACAAAGTACAAAAAGGTAGAAAAGAGTATTATGTGTATTCAGATAAAGAGCTTGAAAAACTTTTAGATGAAGAAGTAGGAAGAGATAGCAATTACGGACTTCAAAGATATAAAGGTCTTGGAGAAATGAATCCAGACCAACTTTGGGACACTACCATGAATCCAGAAGAAAGAGTTGTCCTTCAAGTAAGAGTTCAAGATGCTCTCGAAGCTGATGAAATATTTACTACTCTAATGGGAGATAAGGTAGAACCAAGAAGAGAATTCATTGAACAAAATGCTAAATATGTAAGTAATTTAGATATATAATGACAGAAAATTTCGGAGGAAAAAATGGATAAAGATAATATAAAAGAAACTGTAAGGCCGGTAGATATTGAAAAAGAAATGAAAAAATCATATTTAGACTATGCAATGACAGTAATTGTAAGTAGAGCA
>CAZNLP010000088.1:0-7615 GCA_964574015.1 uncultured Clostridia bacterium
CAAACGGTGGAACTCTATTTCTTGATGAGATAGGAGATATGCCGGTTTACCTTCAAGCAAAAATATTAAGAGCAGTTGAAAACAGAGTTGTAGATAGAATAGGAGGCACAAAACCTATTTCTATAGATACTAGAATTATATCAGCAACTAATAAAAATCTTGAAAAAATGATTAAACTGGGAGAATTTAGAGAAGATCTGTATTACAGATTGAATATAATACCAATAAAAATACCTCCATTAAGAGAAAGAAAAGAAGATATAGTTGATTTATTCTTTTATTTCATGAAAAAATACAGTGAAATATTTAATTATAAAATAAAAAGGTTAAATGATGATGCTCTTGAGCTTTTGTTAAGTTACGATTGGCCAGGAAATGTAAGACAACTGGAAAACTTAGTTCAATATATATGCTGTACAAATGAGAATGATATTATTAACAGAGAAATTTTAATGAAGAGAATTCCAGATATGGGAATATATAAAGTGGATCCGACTGAAAGGGAAAAAAGCATAATAAAACCTATTCACGAACTTGAATACGAAGAAATTAATAAAGCATTAGATTATTACGGACATGATACAAAGGGCAAAATGAAAGCTGCTGAAGCTCTAGGCATTGGCAAATCAACTCTTTACAATAAAATTAATGAATACAATAAAGAAACAAAAGATTAATAAGTTAATTAGAGGAAAGTGAATATTTTCTAATAGAGAAGAATCTTGTGAAATAGCAGGATTCTTCTTTTGTTATGGCACAAAAATTGCAATATAAACATATAGAAAGTTTTTTGGAGGCAAACTATGAAATGTATTACAGAAGTATATACAGAAAAAGGAATATTCGAAAAATCAGATAATTTATTAATCAACAGAAAATTTTTTCTTGGACTGAAACCTAATTCCCACACAAGTATTAAAAAAGCAGTAATTAATATAATAGCTAGAGCATCTGTGGAGGCTTCCGGGTTACAATTACCAGTATTAAAGATTGATAATGATTTAGAGGAATGTTGTATTAAAATTCAAAAGGATAAAAAAATTGAATCAAAAATTGGAATAATTAAAATAGAAAATAATCAAATAATCATTACAGCTCATGGTGATTCTGGTATTGATAAAATCTCCAAATATTTATCTTATATTTATCCATATATTTCTCTTGATAGAAAAATTGAGCTAAAAGATATAAAAAAAGAGTATGAAAAAATTTTGAAAGAAAGCTTGAATATTTCAAAGTTAGTAATAGATGAAAATGATGAAGTCACAAACATAGAGGTTAGTTCAGAAAATGGAAATACATATAATGGTATCAAAATATTAAATAAATTTTTAGAAAAAAATGAATTTGATGAAATTAATATAAAGAAACATAGCAGACAAGACAAAACTTTAAACAATGATATTGGAGAATTCTTTTCCGCTAATGGCATATATAAAAATACTATTAACAACTATAATTTCGATTTTGTAGATGCAAAGGTTTTACTAAGGAATAATTTTTCTGACAATGAACTGGAAGCGGCTTCTAAAATTGTTTCAAGAATTTGGTTGGAAACTTTTGGAATGAATTATCCTGTAGTTATTACAGAGGATGAATTAAATGAAAAATCAAGTTTGATTGAAATTCTAGAAAGTGACAGTGAATATTGTGAGTTAGAACTTAAGGATTTATCCTTAACAATAAAAAATAATAGTAATAATTTAAAAAAATCAGCAGAAAGTTTTTTTTATAACTTCGAATATTTAAAAGAAATAAAAAGCAGAGAAAATGAAGACATTAAAGAACTTATAGAGGGCATACTATCATCTGAGAATGATCTTGGACAAATTGTCACCGCACTGTTAGATAATAAAAAAGAAGACTTAGAAATAATTACTAGTAATTATGGATTGATAGATTATGATAAAAAAAAATTAAATGATTATTATTATAGAAAGAGAAATAAAAATTTAAAAATAAGAAGGCTTAATGATTCAAAACTTATTTATTCAGATAATTATATATATAATTGGGAAGGCAAGGACTTCTTAAATTTATTTGAAAAAGAATTTTTAAGTAAGATACAAAAAAATGATTTAGTAAATATTGAGGCTGTTGTAAGTGAAGATAAAAAAGTCAGATTAATGATAGAAGAAAAATTATCAAAGAAAATTAGAGAAAAGGGTGCACAAGTTGAGAAAATAAAAGTCTATAGATCATTAAAACAGGGACTATGTTGGATTCAAGAAGATATTATACCTATTATAAAAAAAATGAATTCAGACAATCAATTAGATAGAATAATAATAAAGTTTAGTCCTGTGGTTGATACATATAACAAGTGGAGCTCTGAAGAAAATGGATTGCCTGATTATTCTCCTCATAAAAATAATGAAAATCATATTTTTGATTTGCCGATAAGATGGCTTCAAGAACTTTATCCTGTTGATGAAATAATCGAAAAAGAAACTGGGTTTAGTAAAAATAAGGTCTTTTTTGAAGCTATGGAAGAAGGTAGTCATACCTATGAGATAGAATTAATAAATAAAAACAAGGTTTTTTATAAAGGAGGATATGATGTTAGATATATCAAAAAACCTTATATGATGGATTTTAAAGAGATAGGAAGTGTAAATGTTACCACTGGGTGGTTTAGAGGAAAAATTAATAAAAAGATAAAAGTAGACAGTAGAATAGAAACAGATATTGAAAAAATATGGGAAACTCTCGAGAATGATATAATGCCTAAACTTAAGAATTATGTTTTTAAAAAAGATGATTATTATGAAGCATATAAGAAACAACCTTTTTTCAACTGTTTAGAATTGTTAATTAATATAAGTGAAATAGATTATGATTTAGGAATCAAAGAGGAGAGAATGTCTACAATAGAATCTCTGCAGGAAGATATTTATTTTTATATATTAGATTATTTTAAAATGTTAGGTGAAAGAAAAATCGGGAAGGCCTATGACAATATAGGTCTGATACTACCAATTATAAAAATTTCATGTTGTGAAGACACAGAGATGAAAGTAAATTTTTACGATAATTATGATAAAGAAATATCTTACAAATACGGCATGAAAAAATTTAATATACAAAAATATGATACTCAGTTAAAAAATACAAAAATCAAAATAAAAGAAAATAATAGTATGGAGTATAAAACTCAAGTTATATCGAAAGAAAATAATAAAGTGAAAGAAAAAATCAAAATAATGAAAGAGTTATTAGAGGAAAACATTATTAACTTTAAGGTAGATAAAGATATTACGTTAAAGTTTATGTTTGACAACCGAACAGAAGAAATAATACTTAAAAAAACAAAAAAAACTAGCAATAATTTAATAACAGAAATAGAAAAAGAAAAACTGTTAAAAAATATTATAGGATACGATGACTATATAAAACTAATTGAATATTATAGCTCTAAAAATGATATAAAGGCATCAAGAATCGGTACAACATACAAAGGGAGAAAGATATATGCATTAGAATTAGTAAAATTAAAAGAAGAAGCAATCTATTCACAAAACAAAATTTTAGATAGAAGAAAGACTTACCTAATAAACAATAGGCATCACGGAAATGAAATAACTGGAACGAACTCTTCTTTTAGATTGATTGATAAAATTATTAATGAGGCTGATAAAAACAATTATTTGTTAAATACCAATATTGTCGTTTTACCTTATGAAAATATTGATGGCGGAGAAATTCACTATATGCTACAAAAAGATAATCCGAAGTGGATATACCACATAGCTAGATTTAATTCTGTTGGATTTGAGTTTAGAAAGGATTACTTTAAGGATGAATCAATTTATGGAGAAGCAAAGGCATTACCTAAACTTTGGGAAAAGTGGTGGCCTGATGTAATAACTGATAATCATGGTGTAGAGTCTCATGAATTTTATATGCAGTTTTCAGGTTATGTATCTCCCTGGTATAAAGGATTTTGGATTCCAAAAGCACCTTTTTATGCATATTTTTGGTATAAAGATTCTTTGAAAAACATGAAAGAATTAGCTGAAGAAATACAGGAAAATACCTCTGTAGAATTAAATAAAGATGAGAAATTTAAAGAAGAAAATAAATATTGGGAAGGTAGATTCAGCAAATATGCAGAAGAATGGATGAAAAACATATATGATACTGAAAGATATGACGGCATAATATATCACTGGATAAAAAAAGAGGAAGGAGATGATGATTATAATTTTGTATTCAAGTATCCAGAAATAACTACTTTATGGTGGACAACAGAAGTGCCCGATGAAACTGTTTTAGGAGAAAATTTAGAATTTAATTCTAATATTCATCTAAAAGTAGATTTATCTGTAATAGAATTGCTTGAAAAAATAAAACCTGTAGTTAAAAGAGAAATAATTCATTACAATGATAGTTTAATTAATATTACAAAAAGGGAAAGACCCTTAAAAATTGATTAGATTTACTATCATTAATTATCAACTATTTGCATTTGAAATCAAAAAAAGGGAGGAAATATGAAAAAAATTAATATTGGAATCATTGGATATGGATACATGGGTAAAATGCATTCTATGTGTTATGAAAATTTAAAATACTACTATGAAATACCTGATGTTAAAATTAACTTGTATGCTGTAGTAACATCAAAAAAACAAGAAGATTTAGATACAAAATTTGAAAAGGTGTACAAAACATACCAAGAACTACTAGAAGATAAGAATGTAGATGCAGTAAGTATGTGTTTGCCTAATTTTATGCATAAAGAAGTTATAATGGAATGTCTAAAGATGAAAAAACATATTTATTGTGAAAAGCCTTTAGCATTAAATCTAAAAGAAGGAGAAGAAATTTTAGAATACATGAATGAAATCTCTTATAACAAAGTAAATAGAATGGTATTTGAATATAGATTTGTACCTGCGATTATGAGAGCTAAAGATTTAATAGAGAAAGGCAAAATAGGTAATTTAATAAATTTCAACATGAAGTATTATGGTTCAGAATATCTTAATCCTGAAAAACCTATAAGCTGGCAGTCAACTAAAGAAAAATCTGGTGGTGGTGTACTTTATGCCTTAGGATCTCATGCTGTAGATTTAATACTTTATTTAATTGGAGATGTTGAAGAGATATATGCTCAAAAGAATACACTTTTCAAAAAAAGAAAGTCAAAAGAAACAAAACAGGAAGTAAAGGTAGAGATAGAAGATTTAGTTAACGTTCAAATGAAGTTGAAAAATAATATACTTGGAAATTTAACCTTATCACAAGTTGCAGCAGGATCGGGAATAGATTTAGAATTCGAAATATACGGGGATAAGGGAACCATTAAGTTTAATCATGAAGACCCTAACACTCTTAAGTATTTTTCGTTAGAAGATGAAGAAAAACCTTATGGTGGTATGAGTGGATTTAAGAATATACAAACCCTTCAGCGCTATGAATATCCGGCTAAATTTCCACCACCAAGAGTTAACATTTCATGGATTAGATATCACATGGACAGTCAGTTTAATTTTATTAATGCTATAGTTAATAATGAATCTGTAACTCCAGATATATATAGTGGATTTAAGGTACAGGAAGTTATGAGTAAAATATTTGAATCTTCTAATGACAAAAAACCAAAGAAGATATAGGCAGGAGAATATATATGAAAAAAAATTTATATTTTATGGTAGGGCCAACAGAGATACCGGATAGAGTACTTCATTCGATGAATAAGCAAATTATATCTCATAGATCTGAAGAATATTATGAAATACAGGATAATTTAACTAAAAACCTAAAAAAAATTTTTAAAACCAAAAAAGATGTTTTAACATTGACTTGCTCTGGTACAGGAGCTATGGAATCAGTGATTCATAACTGTTTCTCTCCTGGAGATGAAGTGGTAGTGCCTGTAATTGGAGAGTTCAGTGAAAGATATGCTATTATAGCTAAAAAGTTGGGATTAGCTGTAAAAACTATCAAATTTGATTTAGGAGAAAATGCAAAAGTTGACAAAGTGATGGAGGAAGTAAGTAATAATACAAAGGGTGTTTTGGTTGTACATAATGAAAGTGCAACAGGAGTTTTTAATGACCTTAAGGAATTTGGAAAAGCTTTAAAAGACACAGAAGCTCTGCTGATATGTGATTCTGTTAGTGGATTAGGCGGTCTAGAAATAAAAATGGATGAATGGAATGTAGACGTAGTTTTTACTAGTTCACAGAAAGCATTAATGTCTCCACCGGGGCTAGGATTTGTAGCATTAAGTGATAAGGCTTGGGATGTTGTTAAAAAAACTAACTCTTCATCTTTTTATTTCGATTTTGAAGAAGCCTTAAAATTCAATAGACTTAAGCAAACTCCATGGACTCCAGCTATTAGTCTAGTAATTGGTGCAAATGAAGCAACTAATATGATTATGGAAGAAGGAATAGATAATGTCTATAAAAGACATAAGCTTAACTCTAAAATGGTGATAAAAGGTATTAAAAATTTAGGTTTATCTATGTTCCCAAAAGATGAGAAATATGCTTCGCCAACAGTTAATACAATTAATGCTCCTAATATATCAAGAGATATAGTAAGTAAATTGAAGGAAAAAAATATAATAGTAAGTGGAGGACAGGGACATTTAGGGCATGATACTTTTAGAATTGGAACTATGGGTTATGTAACTGAAAAAGATGTTGCAGCATTATTATATATGATTAAAAAAATATTAATTAAATTATAGGAGGAAACAAATGAGTTATTTTAAAATTAAAGGAGTTATACCACCAATGATTACACCATTTAATGAGAATGGTGATGTTGATTATGAAGGACATGTTTCTAATATTAAAAAATGGAACGACACTAAACTATGTGGATATTTAGTTTTAGGGTCAAATGGAGAGACTGTTTATTTAAATGAAGAAGAAAAGCTTAAATTAGTTGAACTTACTGTTAAAAATAAAAAAGAAGATAAAATTGTGTTTGCAGGAACAGGTATGGAATCAACTAGAGAAACAATAACTTTGACTAATAAAGCTGCTGAATTAGGTGCAGACGGTGCTTTAATAATTACTCCTAATTTTTACGGAGGAAATATGATTGATGAAGCTCTTATAGGATATTACACAGAAGTTGCAGATAATTCTAATATTCCTATTTTAATATATAACGTTACTAAATTTACCCTCGTAAGCATCTCAGTTAATGCTGTAAAAGAGTTGAGTAAGCATTCTAATATAATTGGAATGAAGGATAGTTCGGGAAGTATCCAACAGATGAGTGAGTTTTTAAAGGTTATAGACGAAGATTTTAATCTTATGGTTGGAACAGCATCAGCATGGTATCCTGCTCTTGCTATGGGAATAGAAGGCTCTATAATGGCATTAGCCAACATTTGTCCTGATGAATGTGTAAAAGTACAGGAGTACTATGAAAAAGGAGATTTTGAAAAGTCAAAAGATCTTTATTTAAAACTTTACCCTGTAAATAAAGCAGTGACGGCAACTTTTGGCATAGCAGGATTAAAATATTCATGTACTGAGTTGAACTATACTGGTGGAAGCACTAGAAAGCCTTTGTTAAATTTAAAAGATGAAGAAAAGAAAGCTATGAAAAAAATATTAATAGAAGCTGATTTGATTTAATTAAAATT
>CAZNLP010000089.1:0-7590 GCA_964574015.1 uncultured Clostridia bacterium
AAAGATACGACAGTGAAACAGTTATAACATCAGCTATGAAAGGTCTTTCAGCATCAGTTGTATCTGTACTAGAATCAATTTATAATGATAATTTTGATCAATATGCAGGTCAAACAACTTACTTCAATGCAGCGAATGACGGTGTAGGACTTCCTACAGAAGTTATTGGTGATGAAGATGCAGACGCATTTGATAGATTTGAAAACTTTACTAAAGAAGAATATGATGCAATATTTAGTGAGTTAGCAGATGGAAACATTGATGTAACTAGAACTATAGAAGTTGAAGCTGAAACAGGTTATGCAACAGCAGAAGAATTAACTCAACAATTAGACTTACAAAAAGTTTCTGTAACAACAAGATAATATAGAAAAATTTATTACCATATTGGCCTTAGCCTTATGGAAATGATAGCTAAAATAGGAGAAGGCAAAAAGTTTTCTCCTATTTTTTATTTTACAAATAGATTTTTTTATATATAATAAATATAATAGTTTGTATTCTAGAAATAGTAATACTAAAATAAAAAAAAAGAGGTAAAAGTGGAAAATTATATTGTTGAAATGCTTAATATAACCAAAGAATTTCCTGGTATCAAAGCTAATGATGATGTAACTTTAAGACTTAAAGAAGGTGAAATTCATGCATTATTAGGAGAAAATGGTGCTGGAAAGTCTACTCTGATGAGTGTTTTATTTGGGCTATATCAAGCAGAAAAAGGAAAAATAAAGAAAAATGGAAAAGAAGTAAAAATTAATAATCCAAATGATGCCAACAGCTTAGGGATAGGTATGGTTCATCAGCATTTTAAGCTTGTTGAAGTTTTTACTGTTCTTGAAAACATTATACTAGGTGTTGAACCTAACAATAAAGGCTTTCTAAAAAAAGAAGAAGCAAGAAAAAAAGTTATGGATCTTAGTGAAAAATACGGTTTAAGTATAAAACCAGATGCACTAATAGAAAATATTTCTGTTGGTATGCAGCAAAGAGTTGAAATACTGAAGATGCTTTATAGAGATAATGAAATATTGATATTTGATGAGCCAACAGCTGTATTGACACCACAGGAAATAGAAGAACTTCTTAGCATCATGAAGGATATGGCTAAGGAAGGTAAATCTATTTTATTTATAACTCATAAACTAAATGAAATTATGGATGTAGCAGATAGATGTACTGTTTTACGAAAAGGTAAATATATCGGAACAAAAGATGTAAAAGACACCTCTAAAGAAGAACTATCTAAGATGATGGTAGGAAGAGATATTAATTTTACTGTTGATAAAGAAGAACAAAAACCAGAGGACATTATACTATCAATAAAAAATATGAATGTTGCTTCAAACGTACAAGATAAGAATGCTGTTAAAAATCTTTCTTTAGACGTAAGAGCAGGAGAGATTGTATGTTTAGCTGGAATTGACGGAAATGGTCAAACAGAATTTGTGGAAGGCTTAACAGGTTTAGAAAAAATCGAGTCAGGAACTATTACTTTATGTGGCGAAGATATTTCGAAAGCTTCTATTAGACAAAGATCAATAGCAGGGATGAGTCATATTCCGGAAGACAGGCATAAATACGGATTGGTACTTGACTATACACTAGAACAAAATATGGTACTTCAAAGATACTGGCAGCCGAAATTTCAAAAGAATGGCTTTATAAAATTTGATGAAGTAAGAGAATATGCAGAAGATTTAATTGAGAAATTTGACGTAAGAAGTAGTCAAGGTCCTGTAAGCAAGGCAAGAAGTATGTCTGGTGGTAATCAACAAAAAGCAATACTTGCTCGTGAAATAGACAAAGAACATGAATTATTAGTGGCAGTACAACCAACTCGAGGATTAGATGTTGGAGCTATAGAATACATACACGAACAGCTTGTAGAAAGAAGAGATGCTGGTAAAGCTGTGCTTTTAGTATCTTTAGAATTAGAAGAAGTTATGAATGTCAGCGATCGAATTTTAGTTATATATGAAGGGGAGATTGTTGGTGAATTAAATCCTAAGGAAATAAATGTACAGGAATTAGGACTGTATATGTCTGGTGCTAAGAGAGATAGTGAAAAGGAGAAAGACAATGGCTAGAAAAGAAAATTCTTCAATAAGAGACAATTTTAGTATAAAGAAAATTACTAAGGCAAAAGGATTTTCATCTTTTACAGCAGCATTGATGGCTATTTTTCTTGGGCTAATTTTTGGTTTTATAATAATGTTAGTAGCAAATCCACAAAATGCATTTTCCGGTTTTAGATATATAGTTTTAGGAGGTTTAGGACGATTTGGAGATGTTCTATACTTTGCTACACCAATATTAATGACTGGATTAGCAGTTGGTTTTGCATTTAGAATGGGACTATTCAATATAGGAGCTTCAGGTCAATACACCATGGGTATGTTTTTTGCACTTTATGTAGGATTTATGTGGGATTTACCTGGTGCAACTCATTGGATAGTAGCAATAACAGCTGGATTTATTGGTGGGATGTTATTTGGATTAATACCTGGTATATTTAAGGCCCTTCTGAATGTAAACGAAGTTATAACATCAATAATGTTTAACTATATTGGGATGTATCTGGTGGATATGTGGATACAGAATAACTCAGCTATGTATGTATCAGAAATGACAAGAACAAGATATTTGCCGGATAGTGTACAGCTTCCTGCCCTTGGAATAACGGGATCAAACGTAAGCTTAGGTATCATATTAGCTTCACTTATAGCTATTGTACTTTATATAGTATTAGAAAAAACAACCTTTGGATATGAACTTAAAGCGACAGGGTTCAATAAATATGCTGCAAAATATGCCGGAATGAAAGGAAAAAGAAATATCATACTAACTATGGCAATAGCAGGTGGAATGGCCGGATTAGGTGGAGCATTTGCCATACTCGCACCAGCAGAAATTGCAGGCAGTAGCATGACCTATGAGCCTATTAATATTATTGCTGCCAATGGTTTTACAGGAATAGCAGTTGCTCTGCTTGGTAATTCTCATCCAGTAGGAATAATTTTTTCAGCAACCTTTATATCCCTCATTCAACGTGGCGGTACATTAACCAGTTTAGTAGGATATAAACCTGAGATTATAGATATAGTAATATCTGTTATTATTTACTTCTCAGCATTTGCAATGATTATGAATACTTCGATTAAAAAGTTTTTAATCAAAAAATTAGGTATAAAAATTAAAGATGAAGATAGTGAAAGTGCTGACCTAGTTGATGAGAATAGTGAAAGTGAGGAGGTACAATAATGGAACTTACATATTATCTAGTACAAAACACTCTTCCTGTTGCAGTTCCTCTACTATTAGTAGCTTTAGGTGGAATGTTTAGCGAAAGAAGTGGTGTTATAAATATAGCTTTGGAAGGAATTATGTTGTTCGGAGCATTTTTTGGAGCATTATTTGTCCTTAATGTACAGGGTACAGAAATGTCGCCTCAAACGGTTCTTTTGATAGGAATGATTGTAGCTGCTGCATCAGGCATAATATACTCACTATTATTAGCATTTGCATCAATAAATATGAAAGCTAACCAAGTAATTATAGGTACGGCATTAAATATGCTGATACCTGCAGCAATATTACTTTTTTCAAAAATGTTTTTCGGTAGTGATGGAGTGACTACAAATATAAGATTTTATATTAGAGAAATACCTATATTAGGTCAAATCCCGTTGTTAGGGCCAATGTTTTTTCAAAGAACATATTTGACGGTTATGATAGGATTTATTCTACTAATAATATCTTCAATAGTTTTATATAAAACTAAATTCGGGTTAAGATTAAGAGCTTGTGGTGAACATCCTCATGCAGCAGATTCTGTGGGTATAAATGTATATAAAATGAGATATGCAGGTGTTAGTATATCTGGATTTTTAGCTGGGATGGGAGGTTTTTTCTATTCGGTAGGTGTTATGGACGCTAATGTTAGTGGACATACAGGAGTATCCGGATTTGGATTTTTAGCTTTAGCCGTTATGATTTTTGGACAATGGAAGCCTGGAAAAATACTTTTAGCAGCATTATTTTTCGCTTTCTTAAGGACACTAGCTTATTCTGTGCCTTTGATACCTTTTTTATACGACTTAGGTATTAATCAAACTTATTACAAGATACTTCCTTATTTAGCTACGATGGTTGTATTAGGATTAACATCTAAGAAATCAAGAGCACCAAAAGCAGAAGGTATCCCATACGATAAATCTTCAAGATAGTTTAATAATAAAACTGAAATCAAGCATTCTTTGCAATGCTTGATTTTTAATTAAAATAAATCTCTTGAAAAATACTCATATTCATATATAATTGTTCTTAGTAAAAAAATGGAGGAAGATATGGCGAGAAGAATATTATACCCAGAAAATTACAAAAGCAATTTAAACGTACTTGAAACAGAAATAGCAATAAAAAAAGTTAAAGATTTTTTTCAAGAAAGTTTGGCGGGAAAATTAAATTTGACAAGAGTTTCAGCCCCTCTTTTTGTAGCTCCGGAAACAGGATTAAATGATAATCTAAACGGATATGAACGTCCGGTTAGTTTTACTATGAAAGATTTATACGAAAAAAAAGTAGAAATAGTACAATCTTTGGCCAAATGGAAAAGAATGGCTTTAGATTATTACGGCTTTAATCCAGGAGAAGGTATTTACACTGATATGAACGCTATAAGAAGAGATGAAGAGTTGGACAATCTTCATTCAATATATGTTGATCAGTGGGATTGGGAGAAAATTTTACTTAAAGAAGATAGAAATTTAGAATTCTTAAAAGAAACAGTAGTTAGTTTATATGAATCATTTAAAGAATTAGATAGTTATATAGCAGAAGAATATAATTTTTTCGATAATATGCTACCTGAAGAAATATTCTTTGTTACATCTCAAGAGTTAGAAGATAATTACCCAACCTTATCTCCTAAAGAAAGAGAAGATAAAATAGCTAAAGAAAAAGGTGCAGTATTTATTATGCAGATAGGAAAAGAATTAAATTCAGGAATGAAGCACGACGGTAGAGCTCCTGACTATGATGATTGGGATTTAAATGGAGATATAATATTGTGGAATGATTTGCTTAATATCGGACTTGAGATTTCTTCAATGGGAATTAGAGTTGATGAAGAAGCCCTTCAAAAACAACTTGAGATTACAGGAGATGTAGATAGAAAATCCTATGAGTTTCATAGAAAAATATTAAATAAAGAGCTTCCTTATACTATAGGAGGAGGAATAGGACAATCCAGATTATGTCTACAGTTTTTAAGAAAAGCACACATAGGTGAAGTACAATCATCTATATGGCCTGTTGATATGATAATGGAATGTAAAAAAAGAGGTATAATTCTATTATAGATTGACATTTGTAAAGATATATAATAAAATTCTAAATGAATTGAAAAGCCCTTTTATTTATGGAAATAGAGCAAAACTCTGTTATGAAGTAGATAATGCACGGCAGCAGCAATGACTGTTTGTTGTGCTTTTTTTATGTGGGAGGTAGATAATTTCTGATTAAAAAAACTGATACATTTGGTTAGAAAAAGACATAAAATCTTAATAAAAATTAAGTAATTTAAATTGAATATTCATTTTATTTTAATTTAGTCAAATGCCTTGACTTTTTAAATAAAAAACGGTATCTTATTAAGGAATATGAAAGAATAGGAGGGAAAAAATTGCCTAACGAAAAATTACAGGAACTAAAAGAAAAGAAGGCCAAAATTGAATTAGGTGGCGGCGAAAAAGCTATTGAAAAACAACATAGCAAAGGTAAAAAAACAGCAAGAGAAAGAATAGAAAGCTTACTAGATGAAGGTAGCTTTGTAGAAATCGATACATTTGTAGAACACAGATGTGAAAACTTCGGAATGGAAAAGAAAAGAATAGCTGGAGAAGGGGTTGTAACAGGCTACGGAACTATAGAAGGAAGAGTAGTATATGTATTTGCTCAAGATTTTACCGTAATAGGTGGATCTTTGGGAGAAATGCATGCAGCTAAAATAGTAAAAGCTCAACAGATGGCAATGAAAGTAGGAGCACCATTAATCGGTATAAATGATTCAGGTGGTGCAAGAATACAGGAAGGTGTAGATGCACTTAAAGGGTATGGAGACATTTTCTTTAATAACACTAAAGCATCTGGAGTTATTCCGCAAATATCTGTTATACTAGGACCTTGTGCAGGTGGAGCTGTATATTCACCAGCATTAACAGACTTTATTTTTATGGTAAAAGATACATCAAAAATGTTTATAACAGGACCTCAAGTTATTAAAACAGTAACGGGTGAAGAAGTAAGTGCTGAAGAATTGGGTGGAGCAATGACACACAACCAAAAAAGTGGTGTAGCTCAATTTTATGATGATACAGAAGAAGCTTGCTTTGATAAAATAAAACATTTATTAAGTTTTTTACCACAAAACAACTTAGAAACAACACCGGAACTTGATTCTCAGGATGACCTTAATAGAATAGATGAAAAACTTGATGATTTAGTACCTTTAAACCCAAATAAGGCTTATGATATGCATGAAATAATTCAAAGCATATCTGATAACGGAGAGTTTTTAGAGTATCAACCTTATTATGCACAAAATATTATAACTGGATTTGCAAGGGTAAATGGTAAAAGTGTAGGTGTTATAGCAAATCAACCTAAAGTATTAGCAGGATGTTTAGATATTAATGCATCAGACAAAGCGGCACACTTTGTAAGAACATGTGATGCCTTCAATATACCACTTCTTACATTAGTAGACGTGCCTGGATTTTTACCGGGAACTGGACAGGAATTTGGAGGAATTATTAGACATGGAGCAAAATTACTGTATGCATATTCAGAAGCAACTGTACCTAAGGTAACAGTTATAACTAGAAAAGCTTATGGTGGAGCTTATATAGCAATGTGCTCAAGACATCTAGGTGCTGATGTAGTATACGGATGGCCAACAGCAGAAATAGCAGTTATGGGACCATCAGGAGCAGCAAACATTATATTCAGAAAAGAAATAAATTCTGCTGATAACCCTGAAGAAAAAAGACAGGAAAAAATAGATGAGTATACTGAAAAGGTAGCTAATCCATATACAGCAGCTTCAAGAGGATATATAGATGATGTAATAGAACCATCTCAAACAAGAAAAAGAGTAATAAGTGCGCTGGATATGTTAGCAGGTAAAAGAGAACAATCGCCTAAGAAGAAACACGGAAACATACCAGTATAAAGGAGATGAAACTATGATAGGAGAATCAGTATCTGCAACGGAAGCTTTGATAGTAACTGTTTTTAGTATGACACTTGTTTTTTTAACTTTATTTGCAATTAACCTAATGCTCGATGTATTTGGTATAGGGCATAAGAACAGTAAGGCTAAAAAGAAAAAAGAACAGGAGCAAAAACAAGTTGAACAGAAAGTTGTTGAAAGTACTTCAAATCAAAGTAATGATGAAGAATTAGTAGCAGTTATAACTGCTGCTTTGATGCAGAGTTTGAATACAACAGCTGATAATTTAATAATAAGAAGAATTAGACAAATACAAGATCCAACCTGGGCACAAACAGGAAGAATAGAAAACATGAACT
>CAZNLP010000090.1:0-7520 GCA_964574015.1 uncultured Clostridia bacterium
TACCTCCATAAAGCAATTATGTATTTACTTTATCATCTATTGTTATAATAAAAAAGGCATAAAGCTCATTTCATAAAAAATTTATGTTTTCAAACACCCCATATTAGAGCAAGTTTTATAAAAAGTAGAAGATAAGAGAATACCTACATTATTACATTTTGACACTTAATTTTATCGGTAGTATACTTTAAGTAGGTGTTGATAAGATGAAAATAAAAATAATTGGAACTGAATCATTAGGTGTAAGAGGACTATGCTGTACCGTTGAGTTTGACAACAGGAAAATAATTATAGATCCAGGAGTTTCTTTAGGTTACATTAGAAGTGGTTTGAAACCTCATCCTCTTCAAGTTGCTGTTGGAGATATTATTAGAAAGAAAATAATAAAAGAAATTAAAACTTCAACAGGTATTATTTTTAGCCATTTTCATGGAGACCATATACCTTTAATGAATGCTAATCCCTATCAACTATCGATAAGCGAAATAGGCAGAATAAAAAAAGACTGCAGCATCTGGGCAAAAAAAGAAGATGGTTCAAATGGTCGAATGAAAGGTAGAGAAGAATCTTTAATTTTTGGACTTAATCACGATATAAACATTGCTGAAGGTAGAATAGATAAGAATTTATTTTTTTCTAAAGAAGTTCCCCACGGTATGAAGGAAACTCATTTAGGTACAGTTGTAATGACCTGTATAGAAGCTGAAGGTATAAGATTTTTACATGCTTCAGACATTCAGTTTTTAGATAATGATACGGTTAAAGAAATATTAAAAATAAAGCCTGATATTGTCCTTGCCAGCGGTCCTCCTATTTATCTTGAAGATTTTATGAAGGATAAAAAAGACATTGCCTTTAACAATTTGCTTGAAACATCTAAAAATGTTGGAACCTTAATTTTAGACCATCATATATTGCGATGTAAAGAAGGTATTGACTGGTTGGAAAAATTAAAAGCCGAATCTAATAATACAGTAGTCTGCAGTGCAGATTACATGGTGAAAAATAGGCATTTTCTCGAAGCCTTAAGAGAAAAACTTTACAGAGATCTTCCTGTTGAAAAGGACTGGCATAATTACTATGAAACTGAAGTGTTTGACCTTTACAATTTTTTAATCGAAGGCAGGAAAAAATATCACTGGTTTCAATATTAAAATTAAATAAAGATTTTAAATTTTTTATAATATACTTTTTTTATAATAATGATTATACTTTATATCCTATTTTTATTTAATCGAGTTTAAAAAGAATTATTTTATCCAAATAATTCTATAGCATTTTGATATAATATTTTTTCTTTTAGATTTTGATTATAATTATCTTTAAAAATATTTTTCCCAATAAAATATTTTTCTGCTTCATCTAATACTTCTAAAGTTGCTAACAAGGATCCATAACTTTCTTCAACAGTTGCTGTATCACATCCCCATACTATTCTTTCTGAACCAATAAGTTCTAATGTATTTATTAAAGTGTTTAAAGAAATTTTAGATGAAAGTATAGGCATCCAACAAATATCAAGATATGTATTTGGGCAATCGTAGAGAACAGCAAGTAAATCATCAACCCATGGGAATCCTCCGTGTAATAGTGAAAACTTATTATTTTCATGTCTTTTAATTAAAGGCATAATATTGATTGGGCTTGTTCCGTATATCTGTCCCAATCCTGTGTGAATTTGAATGGGAATATTATATTCTTCTGCCACTAAACAAATCTGTTCCATTACATAGTCTTGAAAATATTTTATATATTCAGTATTTTTTGGATCTTTGTATACTAATTCTGCCTTAGCCTTTTCAATTTTTCTAAAAGCTATGTCTCTAAAATAAGCCATGCAAACTTTAATTGCTGTACATTTTCCTTTTTCATAGGAATCTTTTATATATTTTCTAATTTTTTTTATGTAATCCTCTATATTATCAGGAATATCTTCAAAAAATTCAAAGGGTTCTGCTTCACTAGATTTCAAACTTTCATATGAATATCCATAAAACATAAAGTCGCACCTTAAAGCGACGTCACAAAGAACTCCATTGCTTCCGTCGCTTCTTATATTTATATAATCATCCAGTAATATATTTTCGTAACCGCATATATTTCTTAAAACATGATTTTCATGACCTAAATCAAGATAAGCTTTTTTTAATCTTTGATCGAAAATATGCCATGTTTTTTCATCAAGTAAAAGTCCTTCTCCATAAAGCTTCTCAATAGCTTTTTTTAATTGGAAAAAAGCTTTCATATGCATATTTTTTTCAATATATGATTTTATATCTTTTTGTGATTCAGATTTAAGTTCATATTGCCATCCAACATATGATTTATCAAATAAGTATTTAAGACTCATCTTATCTCTATTAATTTCTACTCCAAAGTGAGAATGACTATTATATATTTTCATAATCCACCGCCTGATTTATTCTATATGCATTTCAATTTCTACTTTTTCTCCCTTATTTAATTTCACTGTATTATTTAATTCTTTTTCTTCTCCATTCATTATTACTTTTATAGGCTTTTTATTACCGAGCTTTATTTTGCAATTTTTATCTTGATTAGGTATCTTTATTTTTATATAGTGGTCATTATATTCAAAATTACTGAATCTACCAACTGCATCTGTTTTAACTATTTCAAGTCCATCTTTACATAAAACTGTTCCATCAGAACTACAGCTTAAAGAATAAATACCGTCACTTTTTTTAAGACCAAATATTTCAAAATCTTTACCTTCAGGGCTACCAAAATGAAATCCATTCCAGGGATCTATATCTATGTGTTCTAATATCCACATAAGAGGATACAGTGCGCCCCATCCATAATAAGGGTCCGTATCAACTGAGTCACTACCTTCTCCTGTAAAAGTATTGTGGTTTTCATAACAAGCTCTTTCTTCCTGCCAATGTTTTGTATAATGTTTCATGACCTGATTTAAAAGTTTTGTTGCTTCTGAATATTTTCCATATCTTTTCAAGCCGATGTATGTTATGAAATTAAGGGGAGGCCAAGATCTTCCTCTCCAATATACATTATCATTTACAGATTCTTCTTTAATCCATATTGAAGGCAAAGGCATTTCAGTCCAAAATTCTTCTTCATTAAAAATATGAGATATCAATCTATCAACTCTATCTCCATTAGGTACTCCAGCTGCAAGGGGATAAAAACTCGTAGGACTAGGGCATACAAATCCTTCTTCCCAATGCTTATTAGCATACATTCCTTTACTATCATCCCATAAATTTTCATCGATTTTTTTCTTAAGTTCTTTTGATTTTTCAAGAACATTTTCTGCATTTTTAATGTCTCCAACAATTTTTGCAATATTTGAAAGAGACTCGCCATCGAGGGCAAGCAAACTATTTAGTGCTATATCCTCCATATTTATAGTATTAGATTCACTTATAAATTTAGCTTTGTCGTACATAGGACTATTGTCCATTGCCGCTTCATCTTTAGCTGCCAATTTAGTTCCATTAAAATGTCCTTTTCCTACTTGGGAACTTCCATATTCAAGAACTCCATTTTTGTTTCCATCTCTATGCTCATACCACCATAAATTTGCTTTTAATAGTATAGGATATATTTCTTCAAGAAGCTGTCTATCGCCAGTAAGTTGATAATACTTATACACAATAAAACTTGCAATAGGCGGTTGTGATCTATCAACCCATTCGGTAAATTCTGCCATTAAACATGCAAGATTTCCTTCAGGTGTAGTATTGTCCATAGCAGATTTAATACAGTTCCTAGCCATAGTCCAGTCTCCTGCATAAGCATTTATTAATCCATGCATCAATATGTCATCTAACCATATAAACCAACCTCCAAATTTTCTATCAATCCAAAACCTAGTTAGAGATGTAAAAACTCTTTGATTTTTATGGTCAGCTATAGTATTCCAAGCCATTACTTCTCTCATAGATTCCATTGCTTCAATATTTTTTCCTTTATTTAAACTTGATAATGAAGACATGTATTTACTCTTCAATTTCTGAAAAGATACATCTATAGCTTTTTCTGCTTTTTCTTTACTTTTTTTAAAATCATTTGTCACACTTACCGAAAAAATAATCTCCGGAGTTTCCTCTAGATTATACATTGTGCTGTACCATTTTTTCTCTTCTGTTTCTGGCATAGGTGTATAATATCCAAGTTTCTCTACTTCTTTACCAAGTGAATCTCTCGAGTTAGTATAGCATTCTCTTATAGGCTTATCTTTTAGAGCTACAGCAAACTCATAACTTCTTTTACAAGCATAAAAATTTTCATTTTTACTCTCTACATTTCCCTCATTTTCGAATCCAAAAGATATTAAAGTTTGAAACCTAAGGCCCCACTCTCCTAGCTTGACCGCCTTAACTTTTCCAGTAACTGTATAGTCATCTGATTTTACGTACTCTATTTGAAGCACAGTACCTCCGTGCTCCACCTGAAGTCTGCAGTAGTTTCCATCAGGATGATGTTCAAACAATTTTATTTTTTGATTAAATGGAAAGTTCGTATATTTGCCATTCTCAGCATAGCTGTTAGCACCTATAGAAATCGAAAATTCTGCCGGTAGAAATTCCATTATTGTAGGACTCTTTGAACTCCAGGTATTCCAGTATTTGTTACATGGTATTTGATACATAGTCAACCTCTCTTTCCCTTTATCTAAAATAAAGAGTAGTTTTTTTAGAAGGACATACGTAAGCAGTATCTCCTTGGTTATATTGTTCAGCTTTTAAACTCATTATTGATATTTCTATCTCATCTTCTCCTATTTTACCGAAGAGTTTGCAAACTGTTCCGGTAAATATTTTATTTGTTATTATAAATTTTAAAGAACCTTCAAATGGTTCATTTTCAACTTTAAAATGTTCGCCTCTAACTGCTACATTAACTTTATCTCCTGATTTTCCACCTTTATAATTAACATCAATTTTCCATCCTTCTCCTTCTATATACCATTCCCCCTTGTTTTCTTTAAGTACACCTTCTAAGATATTTGCTTTGCCTAGAAAATCAGAAGCAAAAATAGATTTTGGATAATTATATAAATTAAAAGGATCTGATTCCTGTTCTATTACACCTTTATTCATCAATATTATTTTATCTGACATAGTTAGAGCTTCTTCTTGATCATGGGTTACAAAAATAGTTGTTATTCCTATATTTTGTTGAATATTTCTAAGCTCGAACTGCATCTCTGCTCTTATTTTCCTATCAAGAGCTGAAAGAGGTTCATCAAGTAAAAGTATCTCAGGTTCAATTACGAGGGCTCTAGCTAAAGCAACTCTCTGTTGTTGTCCTCCTGAAAGCCTTGTTGTTTTTCTGTCTTCCATGCCTTCAAGTTTTACAAGTTTAAGGGCCCATTTAATTTTTTCTTCTATTTCTTTTTTGCTTTTTTTCCGAATTTTTAGTCCATAAGCTATATTCTTTGAAACAGACATAGTAGGGAATAATGCATAGTTTTGAAAAACCATACCAATATTTCTTTTTTCTACAGGTACATTTGTAACATCCTTCCCATTTATTATTACAGAACCCGTGTCAGCAGTTTCTAATCCATTGATTATTCTTAAAATAGTAGTTTTCCCACATCCCGACGGTCCTAATAAAGAAACAAAATCACCTTTTTTAACTTGAAAATTTATATCAAATAAAACTTGATTACTACCAAAAGATTTATTTATGTTTTTTATAATTAAATTGTTCACCTTTAATTCTCCTTATTTTGACTTCATTAATCTGCTTGCAGAATACCCAAGCTTATTAAGCAATAATACAAATGCTATAGTTATAATCATAATTATACTTGCAAGAGCATTCATGTCAGGTTTATATCCTACTCTTATCATGGTAAAAATTTCCATTGGAAGTGTTCTTACTCCAAAAGGTGCAAGAAAATACTGCATTGCAAAAGCATTAAAGCTTACCATAAATGACATTAATCCTCCTGTTATAATTCCCGGTAAAAGCATAGGAAAAATAACATCTTTAAAAACTAAAGGATAAGTGGCTCCTAACATCCTTGCTGCATCCTCAGGTGTTCTATCTGCTTCATTAAACCTTGCTATTACCATCATAATACAATAAGGAAGTACCACTATCAAGTTTCCAAAATACATACCTATATATGATCTGCCCAGACCTGTAAGATTAAATATTAAAAGAAGTGCTATTGCCTGTACTAACCATGGAATAATTATTGGAAGTTGAGCTACCGACATCAGTAGATTACTAACTTTTTTTGGAACATACTGAGCTCCTACTGCAGTAAGTGTTCCTATAATCATAGATGTTATCGCTACAGCACCTGAAAGCTTCAACGATAGTATTGTTGCCGCAAATAGATTACTACCTTCAAAAAGAAGCTGGTACCATTCTAGCGTGAATTTAAAAGGCAACATACCAAAGGGAGTCTTGTTAAAAGACATAATTATTATAACGAGTATAGGAATAAAAATAATTGCATAGGTACATAAAAGCCATATTTTTATAAAGAGATTGAATTTAGTATTTTTCATTACTCCATCCCTCCTATAGACTTATTTGCAGAGTTAATAGATTTTTTGATTACCGCCATTATTATACTTAAAATTATTAGAAATACAAAAGACAAGGCTGCTCCATAGCCCATATTAAGCACTACGGTAAATTGAGAATTTATTAGAGATCCAACCATCATTCCATTTGGTCCTCCTACTAGTGTAGGTTCAACAAAGCTTCCTGTTACAGGCACTAGAACAAGGAGTATCCCTGATAATAATCCGGGAATACTCATGGGGAACACAATGTTTTTAAATGTGTTCCATCTTCCTGCTCCCAGTGATTGAGAAGCACTTATAAGGTTGTCATCTATTCCTTCTATAGATGTATACAAGCTGAGTATCATATATGGTAGGTATTCATATACTAGTACAATTATCACTGCCAAATTTGAATAAAGTATAGAAGTTGATGAATCTGCAAGATTTAGACTTCCTAGTAAAGTCATAATCACACCTTTTGCTTGAAAAATAACCATAATTGCATAAATAAGCAAAAGTTGACTGGTAAAGAAAGGTACTATAATCAACATCATTAGTAAATTTTTATATTTTGATTTTACTACCTTAGCGATACCCCATGCCGTAGGATATGAAATGACAATACAAATCACCGTAACCAATATTCCAATGCCTACCGATTTAAACATTAGTTTTGTAAAAGTAAAGCTCGAAAACATCCTTGTTAGGTTTTCAATAGTAAACCCTCTGATTTCTCCACTCATATTTATATTTCCATCAATAAAACTAAAGAAAATAAGCATTCCCAAGGGAATTAATGATAAACAGAGAAATAAAAGAGAGGAGGGAAGTATCATTGTACCTCCCTTGCTTATTGGTTTTTCATTATCTGTCATACTCAATACCTCTTTAAAATTTTTTATTATAACTTATTTCTATTGTGCTTTTACATTATTCCATACATCTAGCCATGCTTGTTTTGTTTCTTCATCTTGTGATGCTTGCATTACAAGGTTTGTAGGA
>CAZNLP010000091.1:0-7504 GCA_964574015.1 uncultured Clostridia bacterium
TCTACTAAATTTTCCAAGTTGTCAGCATATCTGCTTAATTTTCTTTCAGCTTTATCCAACTCATCATAAGGATGTTCTATATTAAATATGAACATAACCTTAAATATCATATAAGAGGCTATAACCTTGTAAATATGTCCGAGCAAATTATATGTGTCGTAAACACTAGCATAATTTGTAAAAGATAATTCGGAAAATATACTTATAATTAGTGCCCCTAAAAAAAGTGCCAGAGTTTCTCGTTTATCATTTTTATACTCTTTAAACAGTCTTACAAAAGCTACTATCATTATTAAAACTATTATATATTCCATGATTTGTTTTGCCGGAGTAAGACCTTCTCCATCAACAAAAAGAACTGGAAATCTTTGAGGAAAATAACTTACGTAAAATAATAAAACCAAAGAAACAACTACAGGGATACCGGCTATTAGAATCCTTTTTTTAGATTCAACCTTTCGCTCAATCGGTATCATACTTGCCCCTAAAATACCTAAAGCAAAGCCCATTCTTCCTATTATCCAAAAGGTTGTAGCAGATTGTACTGAACTATTTATTAAAACTCCCGGCATCCCTTCGTAGGAAAATGTATGCCAAAAATCTATTAATCCTACAAACATCAGAACTCCCGCTGTTATTATCATTCTTAAACTATTTTCTCTATCACCAACATAATATATAACCAAAAAACTTGCTATATACATAACTATACTTGCATACTCAACAATCATATGAAAAACTAGGTAGTGGTCCATTAAAAATACCTGATATATGTTGTTTTCAAAAAATCTTACAAAATAAAAAACTGTAAAAGAAATTAAAAAGCTCAATATGATTAGTCGATAATCTTGAAATTTTTTCCTCATCTGATCACTTCTTTCATTTATATCCATTAAATATCAAATTTATTTTTTATATTTTCATTGTTAAATTTTATGCATATTACTTTATTATAGCAAAAGCTATATCGTCATGCAATACAAATAGTGACATTTCCCAAGGTTTGCTTTTTTATTGTTTTTGTTTATGATAAACTATATTTATCAATACATCTTGGAGGTCTTTATGAAGCTTTGGTGGAGTGAAAAAGTTCAATTTATCAAACCCTACAATTTACATCATTTTATTTATATAGCTATTTTGTTAATCTCACTGAATTTTCTTATTAGAAAACGAGAAAAAATAAGAGAAAATCCAAACAAATTGAGATTTTTTTTATTATTTTTATCATTATTTCAACAAATACTACTGTACACCTGGTATTTTTTAGAAACGAGTTTTAGTTTAGGAGAAGCATTGCCTCTTCATATATGCAGAATATCAACTATACTTGGAATCTGGTTTTTAATTACTAAAAACAACAAAGTACTGGATACTATGTTTTATTTTGGGTTATATGCCTACGGATCATTTTTGTACCCGTCAAGAGTTTATCCTATATATCATGCTGTAGGTATTTCTTTTATAATAAATCACACAGTTACCATCTTGCTACCCTGGTTTGCCTACATAGCCTACGGTTGGAAACCTAAGTTGAAGGCATTAAAAAAATCTTCCTTATATTTTTTATTATATTTTACTTTTGTTTACTTTTTAAATCCTTTTATTGACGGTAACTACTTTTATTTAAAATACAGGCCTTTTTTCAAAAACTGGCCTGAACATATTTACGTATCTTTTTTAGTTTTAGGAACACTTGCCGGTTTTTATACTGCTTATAAACTTGCAAACAAATTTCTACCTGAACAGGATAGTTTGGATGATAAAAATAAGAATAGAACTGCTTCGTTGTAAAACAGTTCTATTCCTCTATATATTTTTTTATTTTTCTTGATGCTGTTGCTTGGCTTATAGATAATTCCTTTGCTACTCCTACTGTCGATTTGTATTTTTCATAGGCTAACTTTATTAAGTCTTCTTCATAGTTTTCAAGAGCTTTTTTTAAGTCATTACAATTTTCTTGCTTTGGACTTTGTGCTCTAAAATTTGGTAGCGAATCGATACATATTTCTTCAGAACTAGAAACCAAAACCATTCTTTCAATTATATTTGAAAGTTCTCTTATATTTCCAGGCCACCTGTATTTTTTTAAATAGTAATAAACATCTTCATCAAATCTCTTATTCAAATTATATTTTTTATTATATTTTTGCAGAAAATAATTGCTCAGTTCTTTGATATCTTTTTTTCTTTCTCTTAAAGATGGGATTTCAATATAAATTATATTCAATCTATAATATAGGTCTTCTCTAAACCTTTTTTTGTTAATTAAATCTTTTAAATTTTTGTTAGTAGCAGTAATAAGTCGAAAATCTACATCTATTTGCTTTGTTCCACCTATATGCGTAATTTTTTTCTCTTCTATTACCTTTAATAGTTTCATTTGAAGATTAACAGGTAACTCTCCTATTTCATCAAGAAATAATGTTCCTTTGTCTGATAATTCTATCAATCCTACCTTGCCTTCGTTGCTGGCTCCTGTAAATGCACCTTTTTCATAACCAAACAATTCAGATTCTAAAAGCTTATCAGGAATTGCTCCGCAATCTATTTCTATCAGAGGGCCTTCTGATCTTTTGCTTTTTGAGTGAATCATTCTAGCAAACATAGTTTTTCCCACCCCTGATTCTCCTTCAATTAATATATTAGTATCAAAACAAGCAATTTTTTCTATAGTATTTATTATTTTCTTTATTTCTTCACTTTCTCCAATAATATCAGGAGTTTTTTTATTTTTGTTTCTTAGTTTCTCAATTTCAGCAGAATATTTTTTCACTTTATTTTCTAATAAAGAATATTGTTTTTTTAACGTTAAATAATCTGTTACATCTCTTGTGAAACTAATTACCTTAGTTATTTCATTTTTTTCATTTTTTATAGGTGTTGCTGTTGCTATAAGTTTTCTACCATCTTTAGTTTCCTGCATCATTGTAATCTGACTTTTCTTCTTCAAGACTTTTCCTGTTATTGAAGGTTTAAAATAACCTTTTTTTTCAAGTTCATATACACTTTTACCTTCTGCTTCTGTTTTTTTTATACCATATACTTTTTCAAAAGAAGGATATACTTTTGTAATAATTCCATTTCTATCTGCAATTAAAATATCATCATGTATTGCATCAAGTATTGTTTCCACTTCTTTTTCTAATATTTTAAATTTACTAGTTTGAGATATTATTTTTTCTAATTTTTTTATATCTTCTATTAAAAATATATCTTTATTATTATTTCTCTCTAAATAAATAATTATGTATTCTTTTTCTTTATTTTTATAAAAGCTAAGTTTTTCCTGTTCATTTATGATTTTCTCTATGTTTCTTTTTAAATTTTCGTTGTTAAGTTTTAATTTTTTCGCATTTTCATTAAATTCTATTAATCCTTGTTTTATATCAAAAGCTAAAAAATTTTGTTTATCCTCATTAGAAAAACTATTGCAATAATCCATTATCAACCTCCATAATACTTCCTTGCTTACGATTATAATCGATTTTACATATATTATAAAGAGTAGATATGTATTTACATTTTTAAACTGCACACTCTATTTAAGAACAAAGAGCATTAATTAACGCTCTTTGTTCTTCTTGTTTAATGCGACTTGTGTTATAAGTTCATACATAATATTTGATGCTGCATAAGATGTTATTTGTCCTTTGTTATCAAAAGCTGGGTTAACTTCAACTAAATCCATACCTATTAGATTAGCATCTCTTAAGGATTCTTGAATCATATATTGTGCTTCCCAAGTACTAAATCCACCAATTTCAAGCGTTCCAGTTCCTGGTGCATATGCTGGATCAAGAAAGTCTATATCAAAACTTACGTAAACAGCTTCTGAGTCTTTTATTCTTTCTTTTATTATCTCAACTGATTTTTCTATACCTTTTTTTCTAATTTCTTTTCTAGTTAGAGTCCTATATCCTAGTTCTCTAGCTTTTTTCAATCCATCTTCACCGTAGGTCGGACCTCTTAATCCAATCTGTATTGATTTTTCAGTATCTACCATTTTTCCCTCAGCTAAATTATAAAAAGGTGTATTATGTGCATGTTTAGCTTCCCAAATTTCTTCATCTGTATCACTATGAGCATCAAAATGAACTACAGATATTTTACCATAAGTTTTTGATGCTGCTCTTATTAGTGGATAAGATACTGAATGGTCACCTCCCATAAATATTGGTATTACTTTTTCCTTAAATATTTCGTAAGCTTGATCTGTTATCAGATTAATACTTTCTTCAAGATTTACTGGATTTATATCAAAATCTCCATAATCAACTCCCGATAGATATTTAAATATATTTATCCCCATGTCATCATTATAAGGTCTTAATAAAATAGATGCACTTCTTATAGCCTCAGGACCGTACCTTGCTCCTACCCTCGTAGTACAAGCTGTATCGAAAGGTACTCCAGCAACTACAAAATCTACATCTTTTGTAGTTTTAATATGAGGTAGATTCATAAAAGTCCTAATTCCACAGTATCTTGGTGATTTTGTTGCATCTTTTGGTTTGTATTTATTCATATTATCCTCCTGAAGTTCTTTGTATGTCTTTAAATTATCCCTTTTCTATATTTTACCAACATATAAGTCTTTGAATTCACTTAAATTAACTTTCTCTCCTTTTTCTTTTCTTTCAATAGCATCTACTACTTCTTTATGTCTTTGTTTTGATAGTGGACTCATTGATACCATTACTACACTTAGTAAGCAAAATACCGCTGTTCCTATCGTAAATATAAGTTTTAATCCCATTAATGTTTCAGGAGTTTGTACTTCTCCTGGTATGTATCCAACTAATCCAATAACAGCACCTAGTAAACTAATTGCTACCGCTGCTGCAACTTTTTGTGATACTGTAGCTAGAGAATAATATACTCCTTCTCTTCTTTCTCCACTTATTAATTCATCAACTTCAACACAATCTGGTATTAAAGCATAAATTACTTGATATAATGCATTTAGTCCTACTACTAATAACCCAAACATGATTATTACTGAAACTACATTTCCTTCAGTATTAATTAGCCAAGGAAAAACTATCATAGAAACTCCCCAAATTCCAAATGATAAATTCCAAGATACTTTCTTGGAAAACTTTTGAGACCACCAGTTTACTGGATAAACCCAAGCTACTCCAATTATCCACATCAAGGTGTTTGCTAAACCTATCTGGCCTTCAGAAAGTTGTAAGTTATACTGCATATAATACACCATAGAACCTAAAAACACTGCTTGTGCTAAAATTCCAAAAATAAAACCTGCAGTAACAAACAGAAATGATTTATTTTTTAGAGGACCATGAGTTATAGCTTTTATGCTGAAATCATGAAGTTCAGTTGCTTCTTCAAACTCATAACCTTTTGTTGATTTCCACCCTATAAAAATACTAATAGTGCAAATTATTCCATATATTAAAAATGCTACTGACCAAGCCATACTTTGAGATGTTATGAATTCAAAACTTTGAAGTTGGCTTGTAAAGAATATAACCGGCCCTCCAATAATTACACCGAAAAGTGCCCAAAAAATTCTTATACTTCCTAATGTGCTTCTTTCATCATAGTCTAAAGTCATCTCGCCACTTAATGCTGTATATGGAACGTCTATTAGTGTTTGAGATGTATAGAAAAATATTGCAACTATAATAAAATATATTCTTGTTGCCGTAGTTCCAAATCCAAAATCTGTAAAAAGCAGCCATGTTGCTATGCCAAAAGGAATAGCTATCCAAAACATAAATGGTCTTCTTCTTCCTTTTTTTGGATCTCTTTTATCAGATATCATTCCAACCAGTGGATCTGTAACAGCATCCCATAGTGTTCCTATCATCATTATTATACCTGCAAAAGCTGCTGATAATCCCACAACATCTGTGAAAAAATATAATCCGTAAGTTGTAAACATAGTAAAAGTAAAAAGTGTTGCTAATCCAGGCGTACCATAACCTATTTTAGTTTTTAAAGGCAATTCTCTTTTTAATTTTTTTATAGCTACTTGTTTATCGTTATTTTCTTTTACTGACATTTCTTTATCTCCTCTCATTATTCAAAATTTTATTTAAAGTCTACAGCAACTGCTCTTACAGGAGAGCCATCGCATCCGATTAATCTTAAAGGTAAAAACATTACAAAAGGCTCTTCAAAATCTACTTTATCAAAAAAAGCTAAATTTTCTGCTATCAAACCTTCATTCTCAGCATACATATCATGTATTGGAAATTCTGTTCCTCCAGAATTATCCAAGTTTATTGTATCAATTCCTAATGTCTTTATATCTAAGCTTAATAGATATTCCCCTGCTTCTTTTGATAAAAAAGGATGCTCATAAAATTCATCTGTTTTTTCTTTTTTATACCAGTCTGTTCTAAATAATACGATATCACTGTTCTTGATTTTTTCTTCATATTTTTTTACTTCATCCAAAGATATTTCTTCTTCTGATTTTTTGTAAGACACATCAATAATTAATGCTTTTCCCATAAAATAACTTAAGTCCATTTTATCAATGGTTTTGCCCTTGCTATCAAAATGATACGGTGCATCTACATGGGATCCTGATTGTGAGCCTAAAAAAACGTTAAAAAGGTTATATCCTTCATTTTCTTTTGTTGTTGCTACTGTTATATTAGGTTCAGGATCACCTGGATAAACTTTTGTATCGTTTGTAATAGGGTGTGATAAATCGACAATTTTTTCGATTTTCATTATTATTCCTCCTCTAAAATTTTATTATTCTTATTGATAACGTTTGCAATTGTTGTGCCATAATATATTTGTTGAAATTTGAACTATTGTAGCCTACCAAAAAAATACTATCTATTCATATGTGAATAAATAGTATTAGCTAATCTTCTATCACTTATATTTAAATATCTAAGGTAAAGTATTCAGCATTGAATAGATTTATTCTTTAATGAATATATATATCTATTCTTCTATATCCTCATCAGCCTTTTTTTCACTTTTTCTGATAAGTAAGTATTGAACTGCCATCCAGGTAATAAAAAATATTATCCCTGATATTAGAATTCTTACTAGGTCCTTACTATTTGATAAATCATAGTCGGAAAAAATTCCATGTATTAAGGTGAAAATTATTGAACCTATTATACCACCAACAAACATATTTTTTATTTTGCTTTCTTTCTCTCTATAACTTTGATAAAGTCCTTTAAATACATTTCTTAATAATACATAAAATGATATTCCTAAAGTTAAAATCAATATGTCCCAATACTGACTAGCTTCTTGCTGCAAAACAAACTGTCTATATATAAGAATAAGCCATAAAGCAATGTAGACATAACTGAATGCTCTTGAATTTATTTTTCTTTTTTCAATTATTACTCTTTCATCTTCTATTTTTTTCATTATTCTTCCTCCCAAAACAAATCATCTAGGGTTTTACCCAACTCTTTACATATGGCTATACATAAGTTCAACGAAGGATTGTACTTTCCTGCTTCTATTAAACTTATCGTCTGTCTGGTGACATTGA
>CAZNLP010000092.1:0-7499 GCA_964574015.1 uncultured Clostridia bacterium
ACAGCAACTATATTAGAAATGCCACAGGTACTTATAGTAGCACTACAGGTTATTGGTGGCGGTATCGGAAATATGATTTGTGTTAACAATGTAGTAGCAGTTTGTGCAACAGTAGGAGTTATTGGAATGGAAGGAAAGCTTATTAGACGTAATGCTATACCGATGTTCATATATGCAATCGCAGTTGCTATATTTATAGGTATATTGGTATATTCAGGTTTTAATCCTTTACCTCTCTAAATACATATTCAAAATTTAAGTTAGAAGAAGCCTTCTCTATACGAGGAAGGCTTCTTCTTTATTATAAAATCTAATTTAATTCAAGTGATATCGGACAGTGGTCTGAACCCATAATTTCGTTGTGAATTTCAGAACTCTTAACTCTATCCATCAGTCCATCTGATACGTAAAAATAATCGATTCTCCACCCTACGTTCTTTTCTCTCGCTTTAAATCTGTATGACCACCATGAGTATTTTACTTCATCAGGATGAAGCTCTCTAAAGGTGTCTTTGTATCCATTGTCTAGAAACTTATCTATCCATGCTCTTTCTTCAGGTAAAAAACCAGAGTATTTTGAGTTGCTTTCTGGATTTTTAAGATCTATCTCGTTATGAGCTGTATTTACATCTCCACATATTATTACTTCTTTCCCAGATTCTTTGATCTTGTTAGCATAATCTAAAAGTTCATCGTAAAATTCCATTTTAAATTTAAGTCTTTCATCCTTCTGCTTACCATTTGGAAAGTATATATTCATGATTACAAAATCATCATATTCCATATTGATAGTTCTGCCTTCATTGTTGAATTTTTCATCAGGAAGTCCTGTCCAAATTTTATTAGGTTCCTTTTTATAATAAACGGCTGTGCCGCTGTAACCTTTTCTCTCTCCTGAGTTGAAGAAAGATTTGTACCCATTTATATTTATTAGATTATCATTCAACTGTTCTACATGGGCTTTTGTTTCCTGTATGCATAAAATATCCATTTCTGTATTTTCAACCCATTCAATAAAGCCTTTTCTTTCAGCCGCTCTAATACCGTTTACATTCCAAGAATATATTTTCATCTAGTAATCTCCTCCTTGTTTTTTAATTATTATAGCATAATTAATTGAAAAAAATAAGAAAAAGGCTTATAATGATTAAATGAATGACTTAATGATAAGTGAAAGTAGGTGTAATGCTTGGAAAAAACTTTAGTACTAATTAAACCTGATGCCGTATCTCAAAGGGTTGTAGGAAATATTATATCAAAATACGAAGACAAAAAGTTCGATATTGAACATATAAAAATATTAATTCCTTCTTTAGAATTACTTGAGGAACATTACTATGAACATAGAGATAAACCCTTTTTTAAAGAATTAATAAATTTTATGAGCAGCGGTAGAGTAGTTGCTATGGTGTTAAAAGGTAATAATGTTATAGATAAGGTTAGACAGTTAAACGGACACACAAATCCAAATCTTGCTGCTGAAAATACAATACGTAATTTATACGGCACAAATTTAACATATAATGCAGTACACGGTTCAGACTCAAAAGAAACTGCAAAAAGAGAAATTAACTTATGGTTTGATAACATCTAAAAGAATTTAAAAGATATTGATGCAAAATGCATCAATATCTTTTTTTTATATATGCAGCATATCCTTTACTTGATTTACGTCTTTATCTCCTCTTCCTGATATGTTAATTATAATTGTTTGGTCTTTATTCAGTGTTTTTGCAATTTTACACCCTTCTGCTACAGCATGAGAACTTTCAAGAGCTGGAATTATTCCTTCTACTTTTGATAATTCAACAAAATATTCAAGGGCTTCTTTATCTGTCGCATATCTGTAGTCTCCTCTTCCAGATTTCTTGTAAAATGAATGCTCCGGTCCAACTCCAGGATAGTCTAACCCTGCTGCTATAGAATATACAGGTAGTGGTTCTCCTTTTTCATCAGACAGGGTATAACACTTAAATCCATGAATTACTCCTTCTTTTCCCTTTGTAATAGATGCTGCATGATCATTTGTATCTATTCCTTTTCCTGCAGGTTCTACTCCTACTATTTTTACCTCTTTATCTTCATAAAATGGATGAAATAATCCTATGGCATTGCTGCCTCCCCCAACACACGCAACTAAATAATCCGGTAGTTTTCCTTCTTGCTCAAGAATCTGTTCTCTTGCTTCAAGACCTATTACACTTTGAAATTCTCTTACCATCAGCGGATAAGGATGAGGTCCTACTGCAGATCCTAAAAGATAAAAGGTATCTTCGTAGTTTTCAACATAATCATTTAAAGCAGCATCTACTGCATCTTTTAAGGTTCTTGTACCAGTTTTTACAGGTACTACTTCTGCTCCTAAAAGTTTCATTCTAAATACATTAAGAGATTGTCTCTCTGTATCTATTTCTCCCATATATACTATACAGTCAATGCCAAACATTGCACAAACCGTAGCTGTTGCAACTCCATGCTGTCCTGCTCCTGTTTCAGCTATAATTCTTTTTTTTCCCATCCTTTTTGCAAGAAGCACCTGTCCTAAGGTATTGTTTATTTTATGTGCTCCTGTATGATTTAAGTCTTCTCTTTTAAGGTATATTTTTCCACCACCTAGTTTTTCTGTAAGTCTTTCAGCATAGTAAAGTGGACTTGGTCTCCCTGTGTACTGCTTATGATAGTACATCAACTCTTCTTTAAAATCATCTTCTTCAATATACTTGTAAAAGTTGTCTGCTAAATCCTCTAGGGCAAACTTTAAACCTTCCGGTACGTAAGTACCTCCAAATTCACCAAAAAATTCTTTTCTTTCCATTTTTTCTCCTCCTATATATTTTTACTTCTAGACATGGTCTGTTCATCTTCTAAAACTTTTTTGTTTTTCTAAAATTCATTATATCCTTCATTAATTCATTTCTTTAAGTTCTTCTTCATATTCTTCGTCATCCATATATGTTCGCCCCCATCCAGTGATGGAAGAAGCTATCATGATAATTACTAATAACCATCCGTGAAACATATAAGGTATAGTTTCAATAATACTGAAACTGGAATCACCTGCAAACATGTAGGCTAGTAATGGACCAAATGCAAATGGAATTAAGCACATAACCCCTGCTGATGTAGCATCGAGGATATTTGCTCTCCTATCCGGAGTAATTTTATGTTTGTTTAACATTTTTCTAGTTAAAGGTCCCATCATTATAATTACTATTGTACTTGCAACAGTTAGTACGTTTAATATTATAGCAATGACAATAACTGTAAGTTCAGCGCTTCTTGGTGTTTTTGTAAATTTAGCAGATTTTTCAATTATGAATTCTAATAAGCCTCCTTTATCTAACAATCCAACCAAACCCATAAGTAAGAAAGCAAATACTGCAATATCTATTAGTCCCATAATCCCGTCTACAATCAATCCACTTACTGAAAAAGCATCCATATCTATTATTAAGATTTGTCCTATCTCCATTAATCCGAACACTAACGCTAATATAATACCAAAGGTTCCAGATGACATTAGAGCTACAATTAAATTTGATCCTTTAAACATTAGAAATATTAATAATGCTGGTACTAAAACCATAATTAAACCGTTTGGTGAAACATCTCCTAATGCAGCTAATCCTTCTGAGGAAACTTCTCCTCCTCCACCAAATATAATAAACAGTACTATTGAAATACCTGCTGATATAAATGCGTATTTTAATCTAGATTTAACCACATTAGCTACTTCAGTTCCTTGAGTATAAGCAGAAGCTATGGTCGTATCTGAAACAGGAGCAATATTATCTCCAAAGTATGCCCCACATACAATGGCTCCTATCATTGCAGGTCCATTTGCTCCTAAAGCGACTCCAACGGGATAAAGTACAGGTCCTAGTGCTATAACACTACCTATAGCTGTACCTGTCGCTGTTGAAACTAATGCACCTATAACAAAAGTAATTGCTGGGAAAAATGCACCACTTACTCCTAATGATACTCCTAACCATATCAATCCTTGTATTAATCCAGTAATTTTTAATAATTGAGCTATTATTCCAGCTAGAAACCATGCCATTAGCATTATAGCAACCATTTCATCAGCCATTCCTGAAATTATGGTTTCTGCACATTCCTTAGTGTCTTTTGCTAATATAAGTGCTACTAATAATCCTAGTAAAGTTGGTACCCAAAAAGCCATTGGTAAGGCTTTTCCTGTTAAAGCAAGCCACATTATGCCAATAAACAAAACGAGAAACGGAACAAATAAACCAAACATTCCACCATAAAATTCAACCTTCTTTTTCATAAATATCTCCTCTCTTTTATCCTAATGTCAATTTGTTAAATACTTTTACAGTACTTTTATTTTTAATTATTGAATCTTTATCTTTTGGATAATTCAACCCATAACTCTTATCGTCTTGATTTGGATAATAGTTAAAAGCCAAATTAATAGATTTTTTTGTGAAATCAATAGTATACATTTCATTAATTATTTTTATTAATTTATCAAAACTTATATCTTCTTGTACTTCAATACTCTCTTCTTTTTTACTTAATAATAGCCTTATTGATCCATAATATTCCAATTTTATATAGCCATTCATGTCAACTTAATCCTAATTCTTTTAGTTTTTCTTCATTAGGAATACCTGTTTTTATATCCCATCCTCTACTTTCGTAGTACTCATCTAACATATAATCAAGTTCTACAATACTTCCAGAAGAAGGTCCAGAATCTTCAGGCAGAGGTTCTTCTAAAAATCTTTTCGGAAGATAATCATCCTTACGGTCTATTCCACATCCATGTATATATAGTCTTTCAAGGTTAATAATCCTTTCAGCAGCTTTTTGAAGATCTTCTTCTTTAAATAATTTTCCAGTTAAAGCTTCAAGTAAATCAGCTGCTTGATTAAAAGGTAAAATTTCCATATTGCTTATTGTATTCTTACATACATTCAAACAGTCTGCCATTGCACTTCTTTCTTCAAAAAATTTCACTACTCTTCCTTTTCCTTTGTATTCCAGTCTAAAAGCCGATTCAGCAAAACCAAATCTTCTTATACCCTCTTCCGGATCTTCAGTAAACTCGAAGGAAGGTTCTGATCTTAGATGATCTCCTCCTCTAGATGCTACAGCTAATCCTAATGCATATCCTTTTAGCCCTCTAGGATCTGCTTGAAATATCTCTAGACCTTTTACGTGCATAGCATACTCCCCACTTCCTTTTCCAATTCTTTCAGCAGCTTTCAATACTCCGTCAGCTAGTATATCTCCAAATCCACTTCTATTAGAAATTTGATTTATTAACTCAAGAGCTGCTTCACTGTTACCCCATGATAAATCAAGACCACCTGTATCTTTTTTATCTATTATTTTTCTTTGGTAAAGCTCCATTGCAAAAGACACACACTCAGATGTTGTTATTACATCTATACCGTATCTATTACACAAATCAACAGCTTTTAAAGATTCTTCTATACTTCCAACTCCGATTCTTGATGAAAATCCTGCAAGTCCTTCAAATTCAGGCCCTTCGCTTTTTAATCCTTTTCTTTTACCCTTATCGATTTCATAAAATCTACTGCATGGTATAGTACAAGCGAAGCATCCCTTTGATTTTTTTTTATAATTTTCAGCTAAATATTCCCCGCTTACTTCTTCAGCATATTCAAATCTTCCTGTTTGAAAATGTCTTGTTGCAAGACATCCAGCTTCATTTAATGCATGAACTAATTTTGTAGTCCCCAGCATTTTTCTTCCTTCGTATTCAGGGTGTTTGTAAATGTCTCTATCTATATCTTTTATTATTTTCATAAATTTAGTTGGGTTTTTAGCTTTCAAATCTAAAGTTCCTCTTAAAGCTATTGCTTTGACATTTTTAGAAGCTAATACAGCTCCCATACCGGTTCTTGCCGCTGCCCTCACTAGATTGCAAAATATTCCAGCAAATTTTACACCATTCTCAGCTGCTGGTCCTATAGATGCTACCTGTACTCTATCATCTTTTAATTCCTTTAATATAATTTTCTGAGTTTCAAAAATATCTTTTCCTAAAACTTTTTCAGCCGATTTGAAATAAACCTTATCGTCTTTTATAAATAGATATATCTTGTCAGCCGATTTACCTTCTATTATTATCTGGTCATATCCTGCAAATTTTACCTCAGTTGCAAAAAATCCACCGGCATTAGAATCCCCCAAGCTGTTAGTTTGAGGAGATTTAGCAGAGAAATTTACCCTTCCGGAACCAGGGAAAAGAGTTCCTGTTAAAGGACCCACTCCTATTATCAATTTATTTTCTTTTGATAAAGGATCTGTGTTAGGAGGCACTTCATCATACAATCTCTTCATATTAAAACCTCTACCTCCTATGTAGCTGTTTATGTACTCTTTAGGTAAATTTTCTATCTTAAAGCTTTTTTTACTTAAATTTATTCTTAATACTTTTCCCATATATCCAAACATTTTAAACACCTCTCCTTATATTTTCCCCTGCATTTCCAAATGATATTGCTTCTACCGGGCATCTTTTTACACATTCCGGATCACCACCGCACAAATCACATATCATTGGTTTCATTTCAAGGTTAAAGTGTATGCTGTCAAAAGGACATGCCTCAGCACATAATTTGCATCCTATACATTTTTCTCCATCTACTAAAATGGCATTTGTTATTTCATCTTTGTACAATGCTCCAGTACTACAAACCTCAATACAAGGTGCATTACCGCATTGTCTGCATACGTGAGGAGAATCTATTCCTTCTTCTTCATTCTTGTGTATCTGTATTCTTGCTTTTAATCCGTTAAAGCTTCCACTATGAGTAAAGCTGCATACAGTTTCACATGCTCTGCATCCTGTACAAACATCTTCGTCAACTAGCATTCTTGGAAGAACTGTATCTATGTTTTCTTTTTCTTTTCTTACAACTTTTTTTGTCTTAGGATCGATTGTTTCAATCCTGTAAATAACCATACCATTAGGGTCTGGGCAGCATATTTTTTCCGTATAAGGTATCCAGTCATTTTTCTCATCTATTTTTCTCTGTTTTGCCGGTAAAAAAGCCATCATACTTTGAAGTGCCCATAAACAGATGTGTTTCCCTTCTGGAACAATAATCTTTCCTCCCTTAACTTCGAAGAAGTCTCCTACCTTCATCGGCAAATCACAGAATCCTTTTATTTCATCGACCACTACTCTTAAATCATACATTTGAATCCTCCTATATTTAAAAATAAAAAATCCCAAGTGTTTTAAAAAAACACTTGGGACGAATATTCATATCGCGGTACCACCCACATTGATTTCAATTGAAATCCTCTTTATCGTATACTATCATATACGCCGAATTTTTAACAGGTACGGTTCCCGTCAAACCCTACTATATTTTTCGGGTTGCCCTCAAAAGCCCATTCAATATCTATATATATGCTGCACTCCCACCTCCGGCAACTCTCTTTGATATATATATAATATTTACTTCTCTTTTTCACAGGTTTATTTAATT
>CAZNLP010000093.1:0-7411 GCA_964574015.1 uncultured Clostridia bacterium
CTCCAATTATGAAAATTATAAAAACAATGGTTTTAAGTTGTTTTACAACCCCTCCCAATGTCTGGTTGATAAATTCTTCCATTGGATCTACTGTTACTCCAGAGCCTATGATTTCAGACCAATCGTCTGCCTTATTTTCCACTTCTGAATTATCTTTAAGATTAACTGAAAATGAATATTTTATACTGCTCAATTCTGAAAAATCATATTTAGATTTTGCTGTGTATCCACCACTGGTAACATCTTGATATATCCCAGAAATAACAAATTCTTTTTCTTTTCCGTCATAGGAAAGTATTATTCTTTCATTTACATCTTTCCCAATTTCATTAGCATTAAAATAAGAAAGAGCAATTTCATTTTCCAAATAAGGAGCTTTTCCACTTATATACTTTAGATCATTTCCCGAGTTATCTCCACAGTCTATATTCAAATTCATTAATTCATTTTCAGAATCAATGGTTTGTACTCGTATCCTTCGATATTCATGATAATCTTCAATTTCATCATCACTTTCTAAAACCTGTATAACCTTCTTATAATTGGTTTCCAGCTCTTCTGAATTTTCTACTTCAATTAGAATATCCTCTAAAGAACTTCCCATGTATGTTATAAATTCAGATGACTCAAAGGTATTCATCAAATTAAAAGGAATCAGAATCATTAGTACAGCAAGTAGGGAAATAACACTTACTATTATCCAGTTTTTAAAATTATAGAAAACCTCTCTTATTGCCAATAACCAATTAATAGGAAGTTTCTTTGATTTATATAACCCATCCTTTACATAGCCTTTATCTTTATCAAATCCCTTTCCTCTAACCAAGGCATCAACAACAGTAACTTTTCCAATTTTCTTTAATGTATTCTTACAATAATAGATTATGAGAAGAAAAATAAGACATCCAACAACAAGTGATATTATTACTGCTGTTGGGGACATACTCATATTGCCAAATGTAGTTTTAATATGGTTTGTAAATATTCCACTAGTCATCAATGCTAATAAATAGCCTATTACTACACTTATAATCGCTAATATTTTGTATTTTATTATATATATATCCCTAATATCGGTATACGGAAATCCGATAGCTTTCATTGTACCTATTTCACCTATTTCTTCCTCTAAAGCAGCCATAATTGTAAATTTGACACAGATAAAAGAAACCACAATTAAAAGTATACTTACTAGAAGTAAAACAAATACAGTTGTAATATCAGTTATTGCACTTAATAAAAAAATCATTGCGTAGGTTACGGCTTGTCCATTCTGGGGAAGTCCTGCATTTTCATAAGCTGTTTGAAAATTCGTAGCTTCTTTTGAATTAGTGAAATAGGCTTCTATCAAATATTCATTTTCTCCAACCTGATCTTTAAGCATATCAAAATCTTCATTGCTTAACAGTATTCTTGTAGATGAAACCATAGGAGAATTCATTTGAGAATCTAAAATAAATTCCTTAATTACAAACTTCTTTTGGCTATCGTTATAAGTCAAAAGAACATGATCGCCAATTTTCATATCGTACATTTCCTTTAGAAGTACAGGAATACCAATTTCCCCTACACCTAAGATAACTTTTTCATGTTCAGAATTAATAAGTAAATCTCTAGTTTCATTCTGTTTTACCAAGCTAATGTCAAGGCGACAGTCAGAAAGATTATACGTATCATCATTACCAGCAACAGTAAGAGAGTCACCGTGGACGTTAATCATTTTAATAGTCTGCCAGTAATTTATATGTTGATAATCTGACATGAACTCATTTATTTCCTCCTGATTAACTTCTCCCTTATGCATCTGTAGAAAATGGGGCGGCTGAGCTTTTTCATATAATTCAGCAATAGATGTAAAGGTTTGTATTCCTATTAATACTGACAAGACAGCAAGATATACTGAAAATATCATAAATATAATTAATGCTATATTAATCACTTTATTTCTCTTAAAATCATTTTTTACAATTTCCCAATTCATCTCCAATAACCCCATCTTTTTAGTTTTTTTATAGCAAATACTAGACTTTTTTTTAGACTGAATTTAAATATATAATTAATATATTATATCATATTTCCTTTAGCCATATTTTAATAAATCAAGACAAAACAAGAAAATTTAGAGAAAATATAAAATCGTAATCTGTAGAATTCAGTACTTAGTGATGGAGAATACTCACCAGATTGGTCTTCCCACATTTGCCCCTTAACGAAACCTCTTTCATTTATTTCATATATATCAGCTGCTAATTCTCCCCAATCATAAGATATTTGATTGTTTTTATAACCGTCATTTTTTATTTCAAAATTCTGTGCTGTTTCTATTTCAATTAATTGTACTGTCGGTGTACTTTTATTGAATTCCGATAAATTCATTTCCCAATCAGAAGTAATTGTATATATGGAGATTATTATTGTTAATATAGCTAAAAAGGTTAATAACCAATTAAAAATATATGGAGAATAGTTAAGTTTATAGCTGCTTTTTTGTGGCATTTCCGAGCCAGTCTTAAGTATATCCAAAAGTAGGTTGATTTTCTTTCTATATGAAATATCTTAATAAATAATTTTTTAACTACTCAACTTGAGAAAAAAATTTCATGTATGTTCCCATCTGGATCAGAAAACATTGCAGTTCTCTGATTCCAAGGCATATCTTTTGGCTCATGTATCGGAGTTGCTCCCATTGAAATTAGCTTTTTATAAGTTTCATCAACATCTTTTGAATTTTGGCATGGAAAAGCAAGTTCAAAAGATTGTCCTCTTGACTCTTTAGAAAATTCTTCATTATATTCTTTAACTACACTCCTTAAGCATATCGCAAATCTAACACCTTCATTTTCAAATTCAACATATTCCCCTAAATCATTCTTTATTTTAAATCCTAAGACTTTATTGTAGAAATCTTTCATCTTGTCAATATCATCTGTCCAAATCGTAATTAGATCAATCTTTGCTTTCATTAGTATCATCCCTCCCTTTACTAAATATTTTTAAAATTATAATTTTATTTATTTTTTAAGAGCATATTCAATAGAAGATTCCTAACTCATTTATCCTAATAAACCAACTCTCTTCATTTCATAACCTCTTTTCTTTTTACTATCTCATAGCATATAATTAGTTATTCTACTCTGCTTTTTTAACTTCAACAGGAGGAGTTTTTGTCACTTCAAAAGTTGCAGATGCCATTTCTACTTGATTAGAACTGTTTTCTATCTTTTCAAGAATTTTTGTGAAAAGTTGATCTTTTACACCTACTCGCTTTTTATAGTCCACCACATACCTGAGAGTAAATTCCACCCAGTTATCATTAGCCATGATGTTCACCATAGGGTGAGTTGATGCGTCTTCAATCAAAAACTTTCGAACCATGATATCCCATTGCAGTTCTGCTTCATTAGAATAATCTCCCACAACTTCCTGAGCTGCATCATATAGGATCTCTCTTGCCAGATTGTAGTTGCTTCCGTATCGTACCGGAACCTTAATTTCATCCCAAAGAAAAGGAAAATCAGCAGAGTAATTATATACAGGTTCCTTAAATACAAAGCTATTAGCGATTCTTACAATTCTCCCATTATATAAGTCACCTTCCACCCATCCGCCTATTTCCATTATGGTGGTCCTCAACACTCCGACATCAATAACGTCTCCTTTGATTCCCCCCAACAATACTCGATCTCCAGATTTATATATATCAGTAAATAATATCGCAATCCATCCGGCTATGCTTACAATCACCTCCTGTAAAGCAAAAGCAATCCCTGCTCCGGCAATCCCGAAAAAAACTGTTAGTGTTCCCAAACTTTCTCGATAAATGATTGAAATTAAAAGAATAATAAGAAAATATCCAGTTACACTTACAGCCTTTTTACCTTTATAAGAATTATCATTATCTTTTATGTATTTGTTTAAACGGGATTTAATCAAATTTTTCACTGTCAAGATGATTATTATACCAACTACAGCCAGTATTAGTCTTATAATATAAGTGTTTTGCGTCACCATATTAATATATTTATCCATGTGACCCTCCTCGTATAATATGTTTATAGTCTTATAATTTTTCTTTTCTCTATATATTATATTGAAGCTAGCGAACTATTTTGTGTCTGCATACATCATCAACAGAATAATATCCATCTACAAAATCAATTATATTTGTGTTTGTTAACTGAAGTTTTATCATCTCTAAAGAAGAATTCGATACGACAATGACTCTAATATCATTCTCTCTCAACATTTTAATTGCTTCAATTACATCTGTTCGTTAACTTAATAAATCGTACTGTGGGATTCCTTGATTCTCACTTACTAGTTTTTAAAACTAAAACATCTTGGTTTAAATTCAATATTAAAGATACTACCATCATTAGAAAAATAATACTTATAGCTGCTACGTAATTTGTTAGTATTGTAACTAATCCGTGAGAGAAATTAGCCATTCCATGAAAAAGCAAGACTGCAAACAAGCTTTTTTCTGTGCCATAGAATAAAATTGTTATAATAATAGAAAGCATAATAGTATAAAAGGTATATCCTATAATCGCCATTGAAATTCCATATGCTGTTGTAAGAATATATTGAGTTGATCCAACAAGAATAAACTTTTGGAAATGCCAGCAAGACCATATTAATCCTATTACTAAACTTGCTTGTAATAGATTGTATTTTTTTACAAGTTTTGGAAGAAAATAACCTCTCCATCCAATCTCTTCTCCTAAAGGTCCTTGAAAAATTATGAAATATATAATAATTGGAACTATTTTTATTTTGAACTTTGATAATATTATAAGATTTAATATTATCAAAATCAATATATTTTATGTTTTTTATGTTTATTTATTTTAAATTTTATAGTATAAAAAGGCTACAGCAAATAATTTTTAAAGCTGTAACCTTATTAAAATACTTTTATTAATTTCTATTATCTTTTACTATAAGTAGTTCCTCTACGAATTTATCACTCTCATTTATCCAAGGATTATGACCCGAATGTTCAAACCAAACAATTTTCTTATCCGGTGCATCTAAAATATCAAAATATTCCTCGACTAAAGAAGTTGGTGCATTGATATCATGTCTTCCAAGAAAGAAGTAAACAGGAACCTCAAGCTTCTGGTAATCTTCTCGTAAATCAATGTCGTAGAGCTGAGGATATACGTGATTAAAGGTTGATATAATACCCCTAAAAAAATTAATCTTGTCAACAATTCCATATTCCGGTGAAAAAATATCACGAAATGTATTGTAACCGTTGTTTTGAATTTTAGGATTATTACTCATATATGAAGAAAGATAATTTATGTATTCAGCACTATTCCATGTAACGTCTTTACCGAAATAGGGAGGTCTACCGTTAGCTTTAAGCTTTTTAATTTTATCATCATCACCCTTTTCCTTTGCAATCTCTAAAGCCTTATCGTAATCCATCAATTCTGTTTCTAAAAAATCTACCATTTGTCCAGTTCCTATCACAGCATTATACCTATGTGGCCTCTCTGATGCTAAAAATATGCCAAGTGCACTTCCCCAAGACTCTCCTACAACATAAATTTTCTCTTGTTCGAAACGCTCACATAAATACTCAGTAAGTGCAAGCCCATCGTCTATATAATCATCCACAACTAAGCTGTTTTTAGCAGCTGCATAATAAGATTTTCCAGAACCTGGCTGATCCCAATTTACTACAACAAAATGTTTTTCTAGCTCTGCTAAATCATGTCTTACCGCTGCCATCTGTGAACCTCCAGGACCACCGGCTAAAAATAGTAAAATAGGTTTTTCTTTATTCTCACCTCGTATATTAATCCATTCTTTTCTTCCATTTAACTCGATTTTTGTTATTTCAGAGATACTATCTTCCAAAACTTCACCTTGCTCATCCAAAATCGGTGGTGTTTTTGTTGTGATTTGACTAAATATTGAAAATATTAACATAACAACCATTAAGCAGCATAAAACAACTCCAGTTCCTTTTAAACGTGTTATTGTTTTAGTAAGTGCTTTTTCCTTTCTTTTTTTAATCAGAATTGAAATACCTAGAATAATACCAGTCATTAATACAGCTGCAACAGCAAGTATTAAAATTATAAATATAATAAATTGAATCATTTTGTATCCTCCTGTTTTTTTTTAGATGTTTGTTTATCTATTTATTACTATACATCCTTATTCTAACATTGAGCTTAACAGAACCTTACATTTACCTTAAATATAAAAAAAGACACTTCCAAATCAGAAGCGCCTTTTTTTGAATTCATCTATACATGTTTTTTCAACCTTACAATAAATCGTGAGCCTTTACCTTGTTCTGTTTCAAGTTCTATACTACCATCATGTGCTTTTATAATCTTTGAAGTAATAGCAAGTCCAAGACCACTGCCACCTGTCTTTGAATTTCTGGATTTATCCGAACGAACAAATGGCTCAAATATAGTTTTAGCGATTGATTCCTCTATCCCACTACCATCATCTTCTAGCACAATTTTTACTGTATATTTTTCCTCAGTGAGACTAAGGGTGAATTTAGTTCCTGCTTTATTATGCTGTATACAATTTGTAAACAAATTGGCAAAAGCCCTATGCATTAGTTTTTCATCAAATGGTATCATTATTTCTGATTCTTCAATATCAAATTCTGTATATATACCTGCCGTCTCAAATTCAGATAAAAACTGTAAAGCCTCTTCTCTCATAAACTCGCATATATCATGTTTTGTAAGGGTTGGTTTAAATCCTTCGTGATCAAGTTTTGTATATGTGAACAAATCATTCATTAAGTCGTTTGCACGAATGCTATTTCTAAGAATAACATCTGCATATTGAGTATATTTATCATTATCTAGTTTCTCAGATGTACTAAGTATTTCCGCATAACCCATAATAGCTGCAATTGGATTTCGTAGATCGTGGGATATGTCCATCAAATTTTGCTTTTTATCGTTTTCTGCTTTTTCCCTCAGGATTTTTTCTCGCTTCAGCTCAGCTGATAGCTTATTAATATCATTTTTCAACCATAAAAATTCTCCGTTTAAATCTTCACTCTCTTCTATTCTATATTCTCCATGAGTAATTCTTTTCACCATACTGCATAGCTTTCTTAAGGGAGAAATAAAAGCTTTTGCTGAATACTTTGCATATAACCAGGCACCTAAAAATACCAAAAATATCAAGGCAAAAATCATCCCAATATATAATGTCAATGCTTTTGTATATTCCGAAGACTCACTATTAGTAGCAACTGAAAGACGTACCCGTATAGAAACCGGGAAGCCAACAACCAGCCAAAAGTTCTCTTGATCGTTGTATGTAACACTATAAACATATTCTCCATCTGGGCTTTTAACCCTGGTTAAAAAATCAGTCCATTCAGATTTAGTAAGGGTTGGTTTTTCAAACAAACTAT
>CAZNLP010000094.1:0-7406 GCA_964574015.1 uncultured Clostridia bacterium
ATACTACTGCACGATATAAGTAAAGTTGATGAAATGGATTCAAACAAAATGGGTATAGTACAGGATTATACAAGAGATGGAAAACTTATAGGACATATAACTTTAGGAGTAATAGAAATAGAAAAAGCAGCAGAAAAATTGGAAATAGATGACGAGATAAAAGTTCTTTTGCAGCATATGGTTTTAAGCCATCACTATTTCCCGGAATTTGGATCTCCTAAAAAACCGATGATTTTAGAAGCTGAAATACTACACTACATAGATTTGCTGGATGCTAGAGTTTACGATTTTGAAGAAGGTTTGAAAAATGTAGAGGATGGAAAGTTTTCAGATAGAATTTGGACGTTAGACAATATTAATATATACAATAGAGTGTTTGATAAGAATGACAATAAGGGGTAGTGGAACAAAATGAATCTAAACTATATATTTGGTATGCCGAGAAGTGGAAAGAGCAATTTTGTTTATAATCAAATAAAGAAGGATTTAGAAAACACTGATAAAAACTTAATTTTGATAGTTCCTGAACAGGTTACCTACGAAAAAGAAAAAGAATTAATAAATTTTCTTGAAGTAGAGGGAATTATGAAAGTGCAGATCATAAGTTTTACTAGACTGGAGTATAAAATATTGGAAGAAGTTGGGGGCATTAAAGAAAAAGAAATTAATGACTACGGTAAAATTATGCTTTTAAGAGAGATCTTTGAAACAAATAGAAGTAATCTGAAGGTATTTGGTAGAGCTTACTTAAAAGAAGGATTTTTAAAAAACTTCAACACTTTAATAAAGGAATTTAAAGATAGTAGCATAGACGTAAACTATTTGGAAAATTTTAATCAAAAAGATTATGATAATTTTGGATTTTCAAGAAAAATAGAAGATATTAAACTTGTATATAATGACTTGGAAAAAAAGCTTGAGAATGCCTATCTAGATAATGAGGATAAGAAATATTTGTTTGCAGATAGAATTAAGGATTCAAATTTTATAAAAAATAGTATTGTCTATGTTGACGAGTTCAGCAAATTTTCAGGATTACAGATAAAAATAATAAGAGAACTTTTTAAAACTTCTCAAAATATGTACATTACCTTTCCCTTAGATAATCCAGAAAATCCTGATAGAGAAGAGCTTGAAGTTCCTTTAAAAACTTATAAAAAAATAGATAATCAACTGAAAGAATTAACAAACAACATAAAAACATATACACTTAACAGAAAAATAAAAATAGTAGAAGATATTCAACATTTAGAAGAAAACTTTTTCAATTACTTTCCAAAGAAATATAAAAAAAAGGTAGAGAATATAGAAGTATACTACGGCCAAAACCCTTATGAAGAAGTTGAAATGACTGCCAACAGAATAATAGAAATACTAAAAAAACATAATATTCAGTATAAAGATATAGGGATATTAGTAAGCGATAGTGAACTCTATATACCTATAATAGAAAAGGTATTTAAGGAGTATGAAATATCTTTTTTTGCTGATTATAAAAAGAACTTATCTAATAATTCTTTTATAATTTTTTTGATTGCATACTTAGATTGTATTATATACAACTATAGACAGGAAGATGTTTTTAGGCTTTTGAAGATTGGATATTGGAATTTAAATTATAGAGATATAGAGAGTATAGAAAACTACGCATTGAAATGGGGAGTAGAAGGGAATAAATGGTTTAAGAAATTTACTTATAAAGATAAGAAAGATGACCTCGAATACATAGAAAATACAAGAAAAAAAGTAGTAGAAATACTTCCAAATGAAAAGAATCTTAAAAGAAAAAATACTATTGAATTCTTTGTTAAAACAATGTGCAGTGAAATAGATAAATTAAATGTAAATCAAAGAATTGAAAAAAATACCGAAAGGCTTAAAAAAAATAATTATTTTGAAGAAGCCTATATAAATAACCAGGTATGGAACTCTGTAATGGAATTATTTGATCAAATGAATACTATTTTAGGAGACAAGGAAGTAAATATTAAAGAATTTAAAAAAATATTGGAATCAGGATTATTAGAATTTGAAGTCGGTATAATACCAACAAAAATTGATTCTATAACTGTAGGTTCTTTTGAAAGAACAAAATTAAGCAGCAAAAAAGCTATATTTATATTGGGAGTTAATGATGGAAGTATACCTAGAGCATATGATGATAATGGAATATTGATTGATGAAGAAAAAGACATGCTGAAAAAAGAAGGGGTTGAATTAAAAAATTCGGATTATTTATCAAAAAATGAAAAATTTGATTTCTTTAATATATTAAGTCGGGGAGAGGAAAATCTTTACTTTAGCTATTCTATTGGAGGGTATGATGGTGGAACTCAAATAAGATCAACCTATATAGATAAAATAAAGGATATATTTCCAGATTTAGAAATTAAAAGCACTATAACGTTAGAAGAAGATAAAAAATATCCTAATAGAATAAAACCAGCCTTAAATCAAACTTTAAAAAAGATATCTGATAAAGAAAACATTGATAAAATAGATGATATTTACTTGAAAGCTTTGAGATGGTTTTTAAATAATAAAGATATAGAATTTGAAAAAATCTTAAATAGAGGGCTACTCTACACCAATAATAAAGAAACTATTGATAAAACTTTTATCGAAAAATTATATAAAACTCCACTATCTTTGTCGCCATATTCACTGGAGACTTTTTCACAATGTCCTTTTAGGTTTTTTGTAGAATACGGTTTAGAACCTGAAGAGAGAAGAGAATACACTGTTGACAAAAGAGATATAGGAAAAATATATCACAGTTCTCTAGAAAAATTCACAAAAAATATTGCAGAAAAATACGAAGATAACATAAATGTTGAGGATGCATTAGAGGTGATGAAGGAATCAATAAAAGATTCGCTAGATGAAGAAAAAGATAAAAATAGTCCTTTAGAACACACCTATAGAAACAAATATTTAAAAAAGAAAATTGATAGAGTAGGTATGGAAACTGCAAAAGGAGTCGTAAATCAGCTAAATAGAAGTGATTTTAAACCAAAACATCATGAAGTATCAATTGGGAATAATTCTATATTGAAACCTATAGAGAAAAAATTGGATAGCGGAAAAATCATTGAGTTAACTGGAAGAATTGATAGAGTAGATATTTGTAAGATAAATGATAAATGCTATATAAATGTAGTTGATTATAAATCAAAAAAAGAAAAAATAGATCTAACTTCTATTATAAACGGAATGCAGCTTCAACTGTTCATCTATCTAGATGCTTTAATAAACAACGGGGAAAAATTAATTGGTGTAAATCCGGAAATAGGTGGAGTTTTTTACTTTAACATACTGCTACCTTGGATTGATGGAGATAAGCATCTGGTGGAAGAAGAAATTGAAAAAGAAATAATTAAGAGTTTTAAAATGGAAGGATACTTCATAGAAGATAAAGAATTAATAGAAAAATTAGACAAAAAAATTGGAGAAGAAAAAGAATCTACAATAGCAAAAATAAAATTAAACAAAGATGAATCGATAAGTAAAACATCTCAAACTTTAGATAAAAAAAGTTTTGATATTTTGTTAAAAATAATAAGAAAAAAAATAAAGGAAATAGGAGAAGAAATAACATCTGGAAAAATATTAATAAAGCCTTATAAAAAAGGAAGAGAAACACCTTGCAAGTGGTGTTCATATAATGATATTTGCCAATTTGATAGTACAATGCCTGATAACCAATACAACACAATATCTAAAATTAATAAAAAAGATTTCGAAAAAATAATCAATGAAGCAGGTGATGAATGTGATTAAGTGGACGGAAGATCAAAATAAAGCAATTAAAAACAAAGATATCAATCTTTTAGTTTCTGCTGCTGCAGGTTCCGGAAAAACCGCAGTATTAGTCGAAAGAATTATAGATACACTACTAAAGGAGAAGATAGATATTGATGAATTTTTAATTGTAACATTTACTAATGCTGCAGCAAGGGACATGAAAAAGAAAATTCAAAAAAATCTATCAGATAGAATTAAAGATAAAAACCCGGAAAATTATAAAATAAGAAAACAGATTAATAAATTGAATAGTAGTTTTATATCTACAATTCATGCTTTTTGTACAAATATTATTAAAAAATACTACTATTTAATAGAAATTGATCCGAATTTTATGATTAGCGAAACAGAAGAAAATGAAATTATTTTCAATGAAGCAATGGAGGAAATTCTTGAAGAAAGTTATGCTGAAAATTCACCGGAATTCCAATCATTAGTAGATAATTACAGCGAGAATAGAGGAGATATTAAACTCGAAAATTTAATTAAAGAAACTTATAGTAGTATACAGAGTTATGCATATCCTATAAGCTGGTTGGAAAATTCAGTAGAAAAACTTAAGGATAACAGTAAAGATAATATATGGTTTAGAATAATAAAAAAAGAGATAACTGATCTGCTGTTAGATGCTGAAAGTTTATTGAAAAATATGGAAAATTTAATTGATTATGATGGACCAGGAGAAAAATATAAGGATACTTTAGATGGAGACTTTGTTATAGTAAATAATTTAAAAGAGAGAATAGACGTAGATATTGATCAGTTTGTTAGTTATTACAACTCCATTAATTATGTAGGATTAGCCAGAATACCTAAAGCAAAGCAGGATTTAGTATGTGAAGATTTCAAAGGTAAAAGAGAGATTTTTAAAAGTATTATAAAAGAAATTGGAAAAAATTTACCAAATGATAATTTTGATAATTTAATAAAGACAACCAGAGAAACCTACAGGCCTATGAAGGGATTATTTAAGGTAATAAAGAAACTTGATAAGAAGTTTAAAGAACTTAAAAACGAGAAAGGGCTTTTAGATTTTAATGATTTGGAGCATTATGCTTTAGAGCTTTTAGATTATGAAGAAGTATCAAATTATTACAGAAATAAATTTAAATATATATACATCGATGAGTATCAGGACAGCAATGAGGTTCAGGAGACAATAATAAATAGGATAAAAAGAAATAATAATCTTTTTATGGTTGGGGATGTTAAACAGAGTATATATAGATTTAGACAGGCAGATCCTGGAATTTTTATGTCCAAATTCGAAGAATATACAAACCAAAACAATAAAAAAAATATGCTTATAAATCTAAATAAAAACTTCAGAAGTAGAAAAGAAATTTTGAATAGTATAAACTACTTATTCAACAAAATAATGTCAAAAAAATTAGGAGAAGTAGAATATCTCAGAGAAAACTACTTATACAATGGTATTAATTTCGAAACTAATGAGATTAGTGAAGATGTTGAATTAAATATTTTTAATAAAACAAAAGACGAAGATAACAATGATATAGACGAAGAAATACTTCTTTTAGAAAATAGTGAAATAGAAGCTAAAATGGCTGCAACAAAAATAAAAGAACTTGTAGGCTCAAAAACCTACGATAGAGAAAAAGGTTGGAGAGAGTTAGAGTATAGAGATATAGTTATTTTACTGAGAGCTACAAGAGGAACTCAGGGGGTATATGAAGAAGTATTTAGCAATGAAAATATACCTCTTTATGCTGATAGCAATGAAGGTTATTTTGATTCTATAGAAATAAAAATAATTATTAATTTATTAAAACTAATAGATAATTTCAAACAGGACATACCCCTTCTCAGTGTAATGAGATCTATAATAGGAGGATTTACTGTAGAAGATCTTGTGAAAATCAGATTAGAATTTAAAAATATGCCTTACTATGAAAGTGTTTTGAAATATTCAAAGGCGAAAGATGACAATGTTTCCAAAAAAATAAATAAATTTATAGATAATGTAAAACTATGGAGAGAACAAAATAAATTTTTGGATTTAAATAAGTTAATATGGAATATACTGATTGAAACTGATTACTACTATTTTGTAGGAATGCTTCCAAAAGGAGAAATTAGACAGGCCAATCTAAGACTTTTAGTTGATAAAGCTAATAATTTTGAAAGAACAAAAATGAGCGGATTAATTAAATTCTTAAAATATATCGATAATATAAAATCTTCTTCTAAAGATATGGGTACTGCCAGAGTGTTAGGGGAAAATGACAATGTAGTAAGATTAATGAGCATACACAAGAGTAAAGGATTAGAATTTCCTGTTGTTGTAATTTCAGGCTTGGATAAAAAATTTAATTTAATGAATAGTAGTAAAGATGTAATTGTTCATAACACATGTAAACTGGCACCTAAGAATTATAATATTAAAAATAAAACTACTAAAGAAACCCTACCTAGATTAGCTTCTAAAACAATTTTAAAAAAGGAAGATTTATCTGAAGAAATGAGGGTGCTGTATGTAGGAATGACTAGAGCAATTGATAAGTTAATCATGATAGGAACTGTAAACAATTTAGTTAATAAGAAAGAGAAGTGGAAACAGGGGACAGATTACTTTAATTTATATACATCGAATAGTTATTTGGATTGGATTGGGAGATCTTTGTATAATCATAAAGACTGTGAACTACTTAGAACAAACAATGATGAAGTAAAAGAAGATGATGAGTTTTTTTCATCATGGAATATAAATATATTAAGTTACGATAATTTAAGAAAAGAAGAAAAAAAATTATCTTCCAGAGAGATTCTTTTTAATAATATTATTGATATGAAGAACAAAGATGAAGTTGATTTTAAAGATATAGATGAACTGTTAAGCTGGAATTATCATCATGAAAAAGAAGAAATACCAACAAAAGTATCTGTTACAGAATTGAATAAATTAAAAACTGAAAATTATTCTGACATGAAATTGAAGATACCAACTATATCTGAACTTCCAACTTTCAAACAAAAAGAGGGGAGCTTTACAGGACAGGAGATAGGTACGATAACACACTTTGTACTTCAAATGATTAAATTGAAAAAAGATATGGATAAGAATTATATCGAAGAAGAGATTGAAAGAATGATTATAAAAAAACAGCTTACAGAAGAAGAAGCTAAAGCTTTGAATTTAGAAAAAATATACAGGTTTTACAATTCTATAATTGGGAAAAGAATGTTAAAGTCGGCTAGAGTTCATAGAGAAGAGCCTTTTATAATTAAGAAAAAGTACAGTGAAATAAAAAGTAACTATGCTAACGAAAATAAAGAGATTTTAGTTCAAGGTATAATCGATTGCTTTTTTTACGAAAATGATGAAATAATACTAATAGACTATAAAACAGATAGTTTATACAGTAAAACAGTAGAAGATTTAGTAAAAGAGTACAGATATCAATTAATTGAGTATAAAAGAGCAATAGAACTAATAACTAAAAGTAATGTTACAGAAAGTTATATATATTTAATGACTGCAGATAAATTTATTAAAGTATTTTAACTTTAAATATAAAGTTTGAAATATGAATAAAATAAATGTATAATTAATTTAAGAATACCTGCGGTGTTCGAGATCC
>CAZNLP010000095.1:0-7327 GCA_964574015.1 uncultured Clostridia bacterium
GGATCAGAAATACAATTGCCGATGGCAACAGTAGTAATAGGAGTACTTTCTTTATCAATAATTCTAACATTAATATTTGTACCGGTAATGTATACAATAATTGATGATATAGCTCACTTCTTTAAGAAAATCTTTGGGATGCTTGAGGAAGATGAAGATAAGGTGGTTTCAAATGAAAGTTAAAAATAAAAGAGAACTAGAAATTATAAAATCAGCTTACAATGTTTTTCAAGACAATGGATATCATAATGCTACAATGAAGGAAATAGCAGATAAAGCAGAAATAGGAAAGGGAACCCTTTATGAATATTTCAGTAGTAAAAAAGAACTATTCGAAACATCTATGATTTACAGTATGGAGAAGGGTTTTGAAGGTATAAAAAGTATTGTTGAAAAGGATTTAAACTTTAAAGAAAAAATAATAGAATATTTTAGATATAAAATTGACTTTATGAAAAAACAAGATACAATATTTGAGAGTTTCTTCTCCAATAGAGAGTTAATCTCGGATAAAGTAAGAGATACCTTCTTTTGCTCTATGAAAAAGCATTACAACGATATTATGCTAATAGTAGAAGAAGGTATTAAGGAAGGTGTAGTTAGAGAAGATGCAGACAAGGATATTTTAGCATCATGCATTTTAAGTATATCAAATCAGCATTTGGGTATGAATTCATTAGGAGAAAAAAATATAAAAGTAGATTACGAAAAAATTATAGATTCACTACTTGAAGGATTCGGAAGGAGAGAAAAATGAAAAATAAAATAATAATGTTACTAACAGTCATGATGTTGTTAAGTTCCATACCTGTAGTGGGAATGGAGACTACATCAGAATCAGCAGTAACAGCAGAAAATGGAGAAGAGGAAGTATTACAGCTAACAATAGAAGAAGCGGTACAACTTGCTGTAGAAAATAGTTGGGATATACAGAAACTAGACAGAGGTATAAGAGATATTAACGATGTTATAGATAATCAAGAAGATTTGCAGGATTCTATGGAAAAACTTTTGAATCTACCGTTAATGTTTATGCCTTCAGATATTACAAATGATTTTGTAAACAACCTGCTTGTTAAAAGGGGTTATGGAGTAAAATCAGCTGAAGTACAAAGAATTACTTTAGAAGAAACAAAAAAACAAACCTTAGAAGCTTTGGAGATAGGTGCAAAATCTTCTTATTATCAGGTTTTAATAGCTGAAAAAACTCTGCAGCTGCAAGAACAGCTTCTTAAAAAAGCAGAACAGCATAAAAATATTGCAGCAGTAAAATATGAAAATGGAGTTGCAACAAAATTAGTTAAACTTCAAGCAGATTCAGCATACATTAGTGCGAAATCAGATTATCAAGATGCAGAAGATACTTTAAATATCAAATACTTAGAACTTAACAACACTTTAGGATTGGATTTTGACCAAAAAGTAGACCTTACTACTCAGGTTGGATATACACCAACAGAAGAAATAAATTTAGAAGAAAGCATAAAATCAGCATTTGAAAATAGATCCGACATTAAAAAACTAAAAGCAGAGTTGGAATTACAGCAAATAGAAACTGATACATATAAATCCTACTATACAAGAGGACTTCAGCAGTATAAAAATGCCGAAGAAAAAATATTAGAAGCAGAACATGCGTACGATCAGTCTTTTAAAGACGTTGAGCTTGATGTCAGAAAAAAATATCTTGAACTTGTAAAAGCTGAAAGATCACTTAACAATATGACGGAATCGGTAGCTATAGCAAGAGAGTCTGCAAGAGTATCTCAGCTATTCTACGAATACGATTTAGCTACACTAACAGATGTAATAGATGCCGAAACCGGATTATCTCAGGCAGAAATAGGGAGATATCAATTATTGATATCCTACAATATTTCTAAGATGATGTTTGAAAATGCCTGTGACGTTGGTTTACCATCATCTCAATCTTCAAACTAAATAAAATTTTACAAATTCAAAAAATCATGTATAATATAGACTTGTAGATATAAATTAAAGGAGGACAAAATATGTCAAAAAAAGTAGTAGTATATACTAGCGACACATGTCCGCACTGTACCTCAGCGAAAAATTTTCTAAAAGAAAAAGGTGTGGAGTTCGAAGAAAAAAATGTCTCATCAGATATGGAAGCAAGAAATGAACTTATGGAAATGGGTTTCATGGGTGTGCCTATAATATTAGTAGACGGTGAAACAGTAGAAGGATTCAACAAAGGTAAGCTAGAAAAATTATTAGAAGATTAGAGATGAAATTATGGATATTAAATTAGATATAGGTTTAAAAAATAGAAAAGAGAAAATAGTTAAAAAAGAAGATACAGCAGCAGCAATAGGAAGCGGTGGAGCTGAAGTTTTTTCTACTCCCATGATGGTGGCATTAATAGAAAATACCTGCATGGAACTAGTTGAACCCTTCTTACCTGATGGAAAGACTACTGTTGGCATTCATTTAAATATTTCTCATATAGGTGCTACTAAAGTTGGGAAAAAAGTATGTACAGAAGTAGAACTTGTAGAACAGGATAGAAAAAAACTTGTATTTAAAGTGGAAGCCTATGACGAAGATAAAAAAATAGGTGAAGGAATTCACGAAAGATTCATAATAGACCTTGAAAAATTCATAAATAAATTGTAAAATTAGCCTAGAATTAATTCTAGGCTTTTTTTAAAACGAGGTGACTAATTATGCACAGAACCTTTAGTAAAAACGAAATATTTCTAAGTGGATATGCAAAACTTCCATCTAATATTACAGCAAGTAAACTTTATGAAGAAATTGCTGTATGTATTGTTGTAGATAGAAATACCGGTGAAATTAGAGATGCAGAGTGTACCCTTTCTACGATGTTGGGAAGAGAGTTTGTTAACGATATTGTTATTGGAAGCAATATTAAAGACTTAGAAAAAGCAAACAAAGTATTAGAAAATAAATACCATGGATCAGCTCAAAAAGCCATAATAACAGCATTAAAAAACTGCCAAAAGAAGTTTAAAATGCTGGATTAGAATTGACTTTAAATTTAATATGTTTTAATATAAAAGCAACTACCTTTTTGTTTGTGAAGGTTGGGCAAAACTCAATCAAAAAAGCATGCAATGCACGGTGACAGGTTGATTATCTGTTTCTGTGCATTTTTTGTATAAGGAGGAAAAAAGTTGAAAGAAAGAATCAAAAACAAAAGTATAAAAAATAAAATAGTGACTGCAGAACAAGCATCAAAACTAATAAAAAATGGAATGACCGTGGGGACCAGTGGATTTACTCCTGCTGGATATCCTAAAGCAGTGCCGCTAGCTCTTGCAAAACGAGCTCGTGAAGGAGAAGATATTAAAATAAACTTAATCACCGGAGCATCTGTAGGGGAAGAATTAGATGGAGAACTTGCAAAAGCAGGAGTTATAAAAAGAAGATATCCATACCAGACAAATAAAGAACTAAGAGACAGAATAAACTCAGGAGAAATAAGTTTCAGCGATATTCACTTAAGTCATATGCCCCGTTGGATTAAATACGGTTTTTTTGGTAAAATAGATGTAGCTGTAATAGAAGCAGTATCCATAAGAGAAGACGGAAGCATAATACCTTCAACATCAGTAGGATGCAGCAATGCTTTGGTAGAGGTAGCAGAAAAAGTTATTATAGAAATAAATACATCACAGCCAACTGAGCTTGAAGGGATTCATGATATATACGACATTAAAAATCCACCTTTCACAAAACCTATACCTTTAACTAAGGTAGACCAAAGAATAGGACAGGACTATATTAAATGTAATCCGGATAAAATTAAAGCTGTAGTAATAACAGATATAAAAGACAGTACTAGACCTGTAAGTCCAATTGATGAGGACTCTAGAAAGATGGCTTCTCATATAGTTAATTTTCTGGAAAATGAATCTAAAGAAGGAAGACTTCCTGAAAATATGCTTCCACTTCAATCGGGAGTTGGAAGTGTAGCTAATGCTATATTAGGAGGACTTAAGGATTCAAAGTTTGACAATATAGAAATTTATTCAGAAGTACTTCAGGATTCAGTTTTTGAGCTTATAGACGAAGGAAAAATAAAATTTGCTTCCGGAACAGCTGTAACTATATCACCGGAAATGCTGGATGAATTTTATGGAAAATTTTCTAAATACAAAGATAAAATTATTTTAAGACCTGAAGAAATAAGCAACAACCCGGAAATAATAAGAAGACTTGGAATTATAGCTATGAATACAGCTATAGAAATTGACATATATGGAAACGTTAACTCGACTAATATACAAGGATCTAGAATAATGAACGGAATAGGTGGTTCAGGAGATTTTGCAAGAAATGCCTATTTATCAATATTCATGACAAAATCCACAGCTAAAGGAGGAGATATTTCAAGTATTGTACCTTTTGTAAGACATGTAGATCATACAGAACACGATGTACATATTGTAGTAACAGAAAATGGATTAGCAGATTTAAGAGGGTTATCGCCGAGAGAAAGAGCAGAGATTATAATCGAAAAATGTGTTCATCCGAAATTTAAGCAAAAGTTGCAAAGATACTGTGAAGAATCAAATTCAAGATGTAAATATAAACATACACCACATCAGTTTGACAAAGCTTTTAAGTAGAAAAAATATTAAAATGCAAGATTTAAAAAATAAATTTCAATTTAACAAATGGTCTTGTAAATTAAAAAAATGTGTTATAAATTAATAATTGAAAAACGAAAACAATGGAGGTAATTAGATGTTTGATAAGGAAAAAATGGACCAGATTTCTAAATCAAAAGAAAAATGGGAAGACAAAACATTAGACAAAGTACTATCAAGATTTCCGGAAAGAAAAGAAGAGTTTAAAACCGGTTCCGGAGAAAAAGTAAAAAGATTATATACTCCGGAAGATATTAAAGAATTAGACTATATGGAAGATTTAGGTTTTCCTGGAGAATATCCTTATACAAGAGGATATCAACCGACTATGCATAGAGGAAGATTATGGACAATGAGAATGTATGCTGGATTTGCAACAGCTGCAGAATCAAATCAAAGATATAAATATCTTGTTGAAAACGGTTCTACCGGATTATCTGTAGCTTTCGACCTACCTACACAAATTGGTTACGACTCAGATCATCCCCTTGCAGAAGGTGAAGTTGGAAAAGTGGGAGTTGCCATAGATTCCTTAACAGATATGGAAATACTTTTCGATGGAATACCTTTAGACAAGGTTAGCACCTCGATGACTATAAATGCTCCAGCTTCAGTTTTATTAGCTATGTATATAGCAGTAGCTGAAAAACAGGGAGTATCAGCAGAGAAATTAAGAGGAACAATTCAAAACGACATATTAAAAGAATATATAGCGAGAGGAACTTATATTTTCCCAACAGAGGAATCTATGAGACTTATAACTGATATTTTTGAATACTGTTCTGAAAACGTTCCTAAATGGAACACTATAAGTATATCAGGATATCATATTAGAGAAGCAGGATCTACTGCTGCTCAAGAAGTTGGATTTACTTTAGCCGATGGAATTGCATACGTACAAGCTGCTATCGATTCAGGATTAGATGTAGATAGTTTTGCACCGAGATTATCATTTTTCTTTAATGCTCACAACGATTTAATGGAAGAAGTAGCTAAATTTAGAGCAGCTAGAAGACTTTGGGCGAGAATAATGAAGGAAAGATTTGGAGCGAAAAATCCAAAATCAATGATGCTGAAATTCCATACTCAAACGGGAGGTTCAACACTAACCGCACAGCAACCGGATAACAACGTTGTTAGAGTGGCAATACAGGCTTTATCAGCAGTGCTAGGCGGTACTCAGTCTTTACATACCAATTCAAGAGATGAAGCTTTAGCACTACCAAGTGAAGATTCAGTTAGAATAGCTTTAAGAACACAGCAGATTTTAGCAAATGAAAGTGGAGTTACTAATACAGTTGATCCGCTAGCAGGTTCATTTTATATAGAATCTAAAACTTCAGAAATAGAAGAAAGAGCTATGGAATACATCGAAAAAATCGACGACCTTGGAGGAGCTCCAAAAGCAATCGATAGAGGATATATACAAAAAGAAATAACTGATGCTGCTTACGAATACCAAAAAGCGGTAGAATCAGGAGAAGTAGTTGTAGTTGGTATGAACAAATATCAGTCTGACAAAGATCCAAAACAGGACCTTCTAAAAGTAGATCCTGAAGTAGGAGAAACTCAGAAAGAAAGACTTAAAAAACTTAAAGATGAAAGAAATAACGAAGCAGTAAAAGAAAATCTTGAAACATTAAGAAAAGCATGTAAAACTGATGAAAATGTTATGCCTCATATAATTTCAGCTGTTAAAGAATATGCTACTCTTGGAGAAATTTGCGACGTTATGAGAGAAGTTTTTGGTGAATATGAGCAAAATGTTACCCTTTAATGAGAAATAAGAAGATATACAATAGGAGGATATAAAATGTCAAAACCAATTAGAGTACTAGTAGCGAAGCCCGGACTTGATGGTCACGATAGAGGAGCTAAAATGATAGCAAGATCTCTTAGAGATGCAGGGATGGAAGTTATATATACCGGACTAAGACAAAGTCCTGAGCAAATTGTAGCAGCAGCTATACAGGAAGATGTTGATGTTATAGGTATGAGCATATTATCAGGAGCACATAACCATCTTTTCCCTAAAGTTATAGATCTTTTAAAAGAGCAAAATGCTGAAGATATTATTGTTATCGCAGGAGGAGTAATTCCTGAAGAGGATATACCGGTTTTAAAAGAAAAAGGAATTAAAGCAGTATATACTCCAGGCACACCTACGAAGGATATAATAGAATACATAAAAAACAACGTAAAAAAATAACTAAAAATAAAGGCTTGATAAAATGAAATTAATTGAAAAAATGTTGCAGGGAGACAAAAGATCCTGCGCCAAACTTTTATCAACAGTTGAAAATGATGATAAAGGCGCAGAAAAAATTATAAAAGAAATCTATCCTAAAACAGGAAAGGCTCATGTAGTAGGAATAACTGGACCTCCAGGAGCAGGGAAAAGTACTCTTACTGATAAACTTGTAAAAAACCTGAGAAACAAGGATAAAAAAATAGGTATAATAGCTGTGGACCCTACCAGTCCTTTTACAGGAGGAGCTTTACTTGGAGATAGAATCAGAATGAATGACCACGCTTTAGACCCGAATGTTTTTATAAGAAGTATGGGTACGAGGGGATATTTAGGAGGATTAGCCAAGCAGACGAGAAATGCAGTAAAAGTTTTAGATGCATATGGTTGCGACTATATATTTATCGAAACTGTTGGTGTAGGACAATCAGAAGTAGATATA
>CAZNLP010000096.1:0-7242 GCA_964574015.1 uncultured Clostridia bacterium
AAGCTGCAAGAGTAATAAACAGCTATTTTGAAGGTCAAATAATACCTCAAAAAGACACTATCATAGTAAAACAGGATGATTTAACCGAAGAAGATTTTAAAGATATAGAAGTAGAAAATCGTCTTGATGTAAAAGTTTTAGACCCTGAATATAGAAAAGGGAATTTCCAAGAAGTAGTAACTCAGTACTTTACAGAAGATGAAGCAAGAAAAGAAGCTTCCAGGTGTATGGAATGTGGATGTAAAGATTATTTTGAGTGTCAGTTGATAAATTACGTTCAAGAAGATGAGATTGATACTGAAAAAGACTACGGTGAAAATCATAAAAGATACAAAGAGCAAACTCACGAGTTCATCGACAGAAATCCTGATAAATGTGTTCAATGTGGACTTTGTGTTAGAACCTGTGACGAGGTAATGGGAATTACAGCTCTTGGGCTTGTTGATAGAGGATTCGATGTTAAAGTAGCTCCAGAGTTCGATTTACAACTTGAAGATACAGATTGTATATCCTGCGGCCAGTGTGTAGATGTATGTCCTGTAGGAGCTTTCATGGAAAAAATAGATACACATAAAGAAATCCCATTAGACTTAGAGGAAACAGAGTCAGTATGCAGCAACTGTTCTCTTGGCTGTAATATTATATATCATGAGACAGGAGATAAAATATATAAAGTTACACCAAATAGAGCAAAAGACGATGGAGTATTATGTAAAGAAGGTAAGTTCGGTTTCAACTATATAAATAAAAACGATAGGCTAACGAAATCTTTCATTAGAAAAAATGACGAGCTTATAGAAGCAGAATTAGATGAGGCAGTATTAGAATTTATGTCTCAATTGAAGTCAGTTAAATATGTTAATGGAAAGGATTCTATAGGATTCTTAGTTTCGCAAAAATTAACAAACGAACAGCTTCAAAAAATTAAAGAAATAAGCAGTGCATTAGAAACTGATATGATAGGTTCTTTAGATGTTAAAGAAGAAGAAATAATTTCAACAAATAAGTACGAGGAACTATATAATACAGAGTTAATTTTAACTGTAGGAGATGTATATGAGAGTTTCGCTCCAATGGGTGTTAAGATTAAAAACCTTGGTAAACCTTATGTATCAATATCAGAGAATGGCACAAGACTTGATAAATTTACAGCAGAAAGCTACCAAGTAGCTCTTAAAGATTTCTTTGAAGAAGTGCTTACAGTTGTTAAGGGTGAGAGCAATGATGTATCTAAAGAAGCAAAAAAATTAGCTAAACAATATAAAGAAGTTAAGAAACCTATGTTTATCGTAGATGAAAAGACTGTATCTCTTGAAGTACAAAAGCTAATAAAAGAAATAGCTGAAACTTCAGAAAAGATAAATAAACCTCATAGAGGTATAATTACACTTAAGAAAGGAGCTAATGCACAGGGTGCTTTAGATCTTGGATTTAATAAATCTGGAGAAGAAATATTAAGCAAGGTTAAAAATGGAAGTATAAAAGCTTTAGTAGTAATTGGTGAAAATGTAGAAAACATCAAGGAACTACCTCTTGAATATCTTGCTGTATTAGATATGTTTAAAACTGAAACATTGGAAAAAGCAGATGTTGTAATGCCTATGGTGAGCTTAGCTGAAAGTAGAGGAACAATGACTAGAACAGATGGCACAACTCAATGCTTAAACAAAGCACTAAAACCAAAAACAGGAGTATCAAACGAGAAACTCTTAGATGATATTCTTAAGTATTTAAAGCCTAACATGAAAGCTGTATAGATAAAGAACAAATATAATACTGAAACTATAGCTTCAAATGAAGCTATAGTTTCTTTTTTTTTATTAAAAACACATAAAAGGTATAAAAAAAGGAAAATAAGGTAATATATATAATGTAGTACATATTATATAAGGAGTGTTTAAAATGAAAAAAATATTAGTACCAGTAGCTAGAAATTTTGAAGATCATGGTGCAATTGATGAAGCCGTTAAAATAGCAAAACAATTTGGAAGTAAAATTGTTTTATTAAATGTAGATGACAGTAAAAAAGCTATGAAAGAATTAGACTACGGTGGATATATTTCAGAAGATAAAATGTACGAAAGGTTTAAAGATACCTCCTTTCTTGAAGAAATAAAGAGAGGTTATAATGATGAAGGTATAGAATTTTCTATTTTGATGGCTGAAGGAGACCCTGCTACAGAAATAATTGATGAAGCAGAAAAAGGTGATTACGATTTAGTTATAATGAAAACCCATACAATGAAGGAAAGAAAAAGATTTATGATGGGTAGTGTATCGAATAAAGTAGTCCACCACATAAAAGTACCAATAATGATAATAAGATAGTATTTTAATATGTAGTTTTATAATAAAATAAAACTGCATATTTTTTTATTTTATTTTTTTTGTTTTTTTATGATATAATAAATACAAACTTAAAATACTTAATAGAGGAGCGAATCATGATAATACTAGACAGAATTAAAAAGATTATAAGTGGTATATGGTTTTACCCTGCTGTGTACGGGTTTCTGTCCTTAATAGGTGCTTTTTTTATAATTTTAATTGATACAAGGTATCTGTCAAGGTTTCACAGTAGTATACCTTCAATGCTTCTAACTTCTCCAGAGTTGGCAAGAAATATACACGGAATTATAGCAAGTGCATTTATAACTATAACAACCTTTACTTTTTCTACTACTATGGTTGTTTTAACTATGTATATGTCTCAGCTTTCTCCAAGAGTAGTTGAAAATTTCTTGAAAAATAAAAGTACCATGCAGTCCTTTGGAATATTTGTAGGAGGGTTTATTTATTCTATAGTATCATTATTATTTACAAGAAGTACTACAGAAGGTTATTTAGTAATTTCTGCGAGTATAGGAGTTATATATATAGCTGTAGGGTTAGTTTATTTTTTGCTTTTCATAAATAGTGTTGCCACATTTATACAGACCAGTAATGTAATAGATCGACTTCACAAAGAATCTATATTGAAAATAAAAAACTATCAGGATACTATCAAAAATAATCCAATTATTACTGAAATTGATGAAGATAAATATAGATATAATAAAATTATAAGATCAGAAAGAAGCGGTTACATTCAGAAATTAGACTACGATGAACTATCAAATTTTGCAAACAAGAAAAAGCTTATAATTCACTTTGAAAAGGTTATTGGACAGTTTATTAGTGATGATGAAAAAATATTTACAGTTTATGCTCAAGAAGATTTAGAAGATAAAGAAGAAATAATTGATAAAATTAAAAAACTTATAATCATTGGCAAAAGAAAAACAGAAGAACAGGATTTTAGCTACACAATTCAAAAAATAGTTGAAGTTGCATTAAGGGCCATCTCACCAGGTATAAACGATCCAAATACAGCTATTCACTGTGTTAGAATTATAGGTGTTTTAATAGGTATGCTGTCAAATATTAGCGATGGATATATTATAGTAAATGAAGATAAAGACTCAGAAGGAATGGTTTTATTAGAAGCCTACAGCTTTAAAATGATACTACATGATTCTTTTACACAGATAATAAGCTATGGTTACAAAGATTTAACAGTTGTTATATCTGTTATGAGAGCCTTGAAGTACGTTTCAATTAAGAGTAAAAAAACAAATAAAAAAATTGTTAAAGAATATATCGAATATGTTTATAGAAAAACCAAAAGCAGTGAATTGGATAAATTTGAATTAGAAATTTTAGATGCTGAAATGGAAAATTATTATAAATATAGATAAAATATTTATTTCAGAGGATTATTCAAATTAATTTAAATAAAAAAATTAACTAATATCAAACTAAGAACATAATGCTATTTACTATATAAGTTGCTTATTCAGCAACACATAGGATTATAGGTTGCCTAATTAACCTAAATAAATATTTCAGGAGGAAAATATGTTACAAAAAGCATTAATTTTCATCTTAGTTTTAACCCTTGTAATGGGAATGTCGGTATCTACTGCTTTTGGATATTCTGAAACTGATATTTCAATTACTCCCGGGGAGAACATCGCAAGTGTGGACGGAGAAGAAGTAGTTTTAGATGTGGCTGCCAAAATAATCAACGATAGGACAATGGTACCTATAAGATTTGTGGCAGAGAGTATGGGATTTTTTGTAGACTGGGATGCAGAAAATCGTACTGTTATTATAGGAGAAAATAGTGAAATTCTTCTACCTATTGGCTCAACTACTGCCACAGTTAATGGTGTAGAAGTTGAACTTGATTCTCCAGCGATTATTGAAGATAGCAGAACTTTAGTCCCTATAAGATTTGTCAGCGAAAACTTTGGAGCTGAGGTATCTTGGGATGAAGAAGAAAGAGTAGCTAGTATAATGTATTCAGAACAATTGAACAAAGCTATTGAATTGTACGGAGAACCTTTAACAGATGAAGAAAATGAAGTTTTAGATGCACTTGATGATCAATATGCTTACGAGGTAGCTACAACTTTGACTACCTTTGGCGATGCTTTAGATGGTTCTGGGTTTCATCTTGTAGGAAGTAATGCAGGAAGAGAAGCATCTGAATATATCTATGGTGAATTTGAAGATATGGGACTTTCGCCTGAGTATCATGAATTTACTGCAGATGGATGGGAGTACTATGGAGCTGAACTAACTGTTCACGATCATCCTGAACTTGATTATTTGTTTAGAACTGCACCTTATACTCCTGCAACACCGGAAGAAGGACTTACTGCAGAAGTAGTATATGTAGGAACAGCTTCAAAGGAAGAATTAGAAGGGGTAGATTTAACAGGCAAGATTGCTTTAGCAGAGTTTGATTGGGACTATACCCTTTGGATGAACAATCTTACATATCAACTTGAAGAACACGGCGCAGAAGGAGTTATATACTTTATGACTAATGCCTACGGTTCTCATCCAAGCGGTATGGCAGAATTCGTTGGGGACTGGTCTGGAGTGTATACAACAATTCCTGTATGGTCTATGGCACAAAAAGAAGGATTCGAACTTGCAGCTCTAGCAGAAAATGAAACTATTACCGTAACAGCAGTTTCAGATGGAAAGATTATACCAGAGGCTACAGGAAGAAATATTATAGCTAAGATAACAGGAAATAAGTATCCTGAAGAATACATAATAATTAATGCACATACTGATGCATACAATCACTGCCTCCAAGATGATTCAGCTCCTATTGGTATAATTATGGCATTGGCAAAGGCAATGGTAGAGACAGATTACGAACCGGATAGAACAATTGTATTCTTAGCTACAGATGGAGAAGAAGCCGGTGGCGGAGAGACTTTCTACGATTGGCTTGTAGGATCCTGGGCTTTAATAAATGATATGGAAGATGAGTGGGGCGGTAAAATAGTAAACTCTCACACAATTGAGCTTCTAGCTCACTCCGAATCCAACGACTTTGGATACAGAGTATCAAATGTTATGTATTTATATTCTAAAGGATTAGTAGAAGGATTAAATACCTGGGGAGATCTTTGGACGGATGTATCTCTTCACAACTGGATGACAAACTCATCTGATGAATGGTCATTTTCCTACTTTGGAGCGCCAACCACAAGGACAATATGGGAAGATAATGCTGGATGGGTATATCACTCATCTATGGATAACCCGGATCAATTTAGTTATGAGAAATATGTAGATAATTTATTTATACACAGTTTAATGATGCTCAGGACGGATAAGCAGGAATTTGCACCTTACGACTTAGCTAGAGACGCAGAAATATATTTTGAGTCCCTAGATGAAGAACTTCTTGAAGCTGAAGGATTAGATTATGATATGATGGCAGAGACTTTAGAAGAATATATTGAAGAAGCCCAGAGATTAGTAGGTTTAAACCTTGACATTACAGAAAAGTACAACCAAGCTGTAGAAGATGGAGATGACTTATCTAAGGTTAATACTATGATATCAAGCTACAATCAAGGAATGAGAGATGTAGCTGAAGAGATAATTGAAGGAACTCAATATGTTGCTTTAGATATAGTAGTTAATCAGACTGAGTACAATCAGCGTATTCCGAAAGTTTTTGACGAAGCTATAGATCTACTGGAAAATGGAAACCCTGAAGAACTACTTGATGTACTTTACGGATTAGATAGTGAAGATCTTGGTCAATGGTCTGTTTGGTATACAGAAGTATTAGAGTATAACCCATGGTATAATGCCTACTGGGAAGCTCTTGATATGGATAAAGATGAGCTTGATCTTAAATGGGTAACAGGAAGGTTACTACAGTACTACGATATATACGATGTTTTAGAAAGAGTTAATGAAAAAATAGAAAATGAAGAGACTAATTTCCAAAGCGAAATTAATACTCTAACTCAATTTAAAAACATGGCAGAAGAAAATTTAGCCTCAGGATTCAATGAAGATTTAAGTATGTGGCAGGCTGCCTTTGAAAAATTACCATTAGAGAAGGCAGAATCAATATTAAATGAGCTAGAATAACAAAAATATTAAGATAAAAAAATAAATTAACAAAATGTATAAGCAATCAAGATTTTAATCCCGGAGTACTATCTCCGGGATTTTGTTATAAAGATAAAAAGAATTAAATATTTATACAACTTGAAGTTTAGAGATTTAAGCCTTATTGGGACAATTTAAGTCTAAATTATATTGAAACTTTTGAGCATATGATTTATAATGAATATATAATTGTTTTTTTAATGAGAGGCAAACGTTTACCAAGGAGGTGAGAATATAAAATCGTTAAAAAAACAAAATATATATGAGGAGGAATAAAATATGATATTTGGAATGCCAGCTAGTGATTTTTGGGTTTTCGGTATTTGGCCTATTATTTATGTATCAGTATCTTTATATATTTACTGGCGAATGTCTATCGCAGACGCAAAAGAGGAGGAATATGAGAAGGGGGCGAATAAAAAATGACAGTTGAACAAATTGTATTTGGATGTTATATGCTCGGACTTATAGGAATAGGTGTTTACTGGAACAGAAAAGCCGACGCAAACCAGGAAGGATATCTACTTGGTGGAAGAGGACTTGGAGCGGCAGTTACAGCTCTAACAATGCAGTCTACAGCTATGAGTGGATATATGTTTATGGGTGGACCTGCATATGCATACAGTATCGGATGGTTTAGTTTGTTTTATGCTGTTGGAGATGCCGGTGGTAGTATAGTTAACATTGCTGTACTCGGTAAAAGAATGCGTAGGTTATCAGAATTATTAGGAGCATTATCACCGATAGAATACCTTGAAAAAAGATATG
>CAZNLP010000097.1:0-7175 GCA_964574015.1 uncultured Clostridia bacterium
AACTGCTACTATTTTTGGACTTTATGAAATAATACCAGGATTTATAATAGCATCAGTTTTAATTTATGCTGTTTCATTAGCAACTGAAGAACCAAATCAGGAAATAATAGACGAATTTGATGATGCAGTATCAAAGGCAATAAAATAAAATAAAATATATATTTTAAAAATAAAAATGCTGAATCTAAATGATTCAGCATTTTTTATTTTTTTATTTGAATTTTACACTAGTTATATATCTTAATCCTTCTTTTTCTTTTTTTAGTTCTTTTGAAAAGTTTATCATTTCTCCTTTGCGATTACTCTCCATTAATATGTGAGATAATCCTATTCCTGCATCAATTGACGCTAAATCGTTTCTTTTATCACTCATAATCCCGGAATATTCTTCTATATAATAATCCCAACTTGTATTTTCAGGATAAATATTCCATGGTTGTCTGTTCATTGATGAAGGAGATGCCTGTAGAGCTTTAGCTGCTTCAAAATGATTTTTATATATACTATCTTTAAATATTTCATCTAAGTCTTTTCTTTTTCTATCTAATATTTCTACTAAGTCTTCTTCTGGATATCCTACAGATATACAGATTATGTATTTTAAATTATACTCTGTACTATATTTTTTAGAAAACTTTTTATCGTTAACATTTCCGCCTATCCAACAAGTACCTATTCCTGCACCAGCAAGTTTTAAAACTATCTGTTCACCAATAAATCCTATATTTTCTAGATAACCTTCTTTTTCTTCTGACATTAATATAATATAATGAGGAGATTTTACAAAAAACATTTTTTTCGTGAGAACACTTGCTGTTTTATAAAATTTTTCTCCATCTTTTTCAAATATTATTTTTGTTTTAATATTTCCATAGAGAGATTTAGCCTCTTCTAATGACTCCAATACTAATTTTTCGCTTTTTTCATTTAAAGATTCTTTTTTATATTTCCTTATAGATTTTCTTAGTTTTATTTCTCTTATCATCTACTGACACTCCTTCTTTCAAATATTTTCTTAATATAAGCAAAAACCAACTCACAATTATTATACCCTTAATCATTGAAGTTATACTTATACTCCACCAAACCCCACTAAGTCCTAAAGGAGTTTCCATTGATAAAAATATAGCTAATGGTATTCTTAAACCATTAAAGACTATACTAACTACTGAAGGAGGTATAGTTTTACCAAACCCTGCAAAAGCACCTTGGGTCATTATTTCTAAACTCATAAGTATTTGAGAAAGTCCCAATATACGAAGATATTCTATCCCTATAGTCAACGCCTGTTTTTCTGGTATAAATAACCTAAATATGGGCTTTGCAAAAACTATCAATAGAAGAGTAGTGAAAAAACCAAAAACTGTCATTATTTTTAATGAGGAAAAATATCCTTTCTTTACCCTTTCCTTTTCATTAGCGCCGTAATTCTGTCCTGTAAAAGAACTTAAAGCTGAAGAAAAACCTTCAGAAGTTCTCCAAGTTATGGATTCTATCTGACCTCCTACTCTCTGGACTCCAACAGGTATAGGTCCCCAAACAGCTATAATTCTTGCCAATCCCATTGTAAAAAATGTAAATAAAAGGCTATGGATACTTACAGGTAATCCTATCTTAGCATTTTCAATTATTTCTTTCATATAAAATCTTTTAAAAATATTAAACTCAAAAAAGGGATATTGAGCTTTGTAAATATGTCTTATGAAAATTAATGTAACTATAAATTGTGATGCTGCAGTTGCAATAGCAGCTCCCCTTACTCCAAGCTCAGGCATTCCAAACAATCCAAATATTAATATAGGATCAATTATTATGTTGATACCTAATCCAGCAGCATTTATTTTAAAAGGGACTTTACTCTCTCCAGCACCAATTATTATTCCTGAAAAAACTTCATTTATAAAATTAAATATTAGACCAAAAACAATTATACTCAGATACTCAATGGCTAGCCTATTTACATAATCATCGTTAATATTAAAAAATCCAATTAAACTTTCTTTAAAAACAAGAACAGTAATAGCAAATATAATCCCAATAACGATAACAGCTTGGAGTCCTGCCGTTGAATATCTACCAGCTTTTTTGTAATCATCTCTTCCTACATTTTGAGCTACATTCACCTGAGTACCTATTTTTGCTAAAATCATAAACCCAAAAGAAAGCCAAGCATAAAATCCAGCAGTGCCTACAGCTGCTACTTCAAGCCCTCCTAATCTTCCTATCCAAGCCATATCTGCTAAGTTGTAAGCCATCTGAACAAAAGAAGTACCCATTACGGGTACAGCTAATTTTACTAATTTCTCTGTTATATTTCCTTTTGTTAAATCATTTTTATTTTTCATTAAAATCCTCTTATCCTATTTCATTATATCTCTATGTGTGATTATAACTCTGTAATTATCTCTTTCTATGTAATCTCCCAACAGGTTTGCAATAGTAACAGATCTATGTTTTCCACCTGTACATCCTATCCCTATTACAAGCTGAGTTTTTCCTTCCTTTATGTAATGAGGAATCAAAAAATCCATCATATCTTTCAATTTATTAAAAAATTCACCGCTTTGAGGAAATTTCATTACATAACTCTGTACCTCTTCTTCATTTCCTGTTTTATCCCTTAAGTCTGTAATATAATGGGGATTTGGTAAAAATCTCACATCAAAAATTAAATCGCTATCTATAGGTATTCCTAACTTAAATCCAAAAGATATTATAGAAATGGTAATCTTTTTCTGCTCTTTTCCTTCTAGAAATATCCTGTGTATTTCCTCTTTAAGCATGGCATTAGTAAGACTAGATGTATCTATTATATGATTAGACCTATCCTTTACTTCTTTTAATTTTAATCTTTCTGTTTCTATTCCATCTAGTACTCTTCCATCTGGAGTAAGGGGATGGGGTCTCCTCAATTCTTTAAATCGCTTTGTTAGAACCTCATCTGTAGCATCTAAAAAAAGTATCTCATATTTAAAGCCTTCTGAATGTAAAAAATCTAAACTTTTAAAAAGATCATTAAAAAATATTCCGCCTCTTATGTCAACAACTATTGCGACTTTATCTATAGTTTTTTTTGATTCTCTACATAGATTAGCAAATTCCGGCAGTAATGATGGTGGTACGTTGTCCATACAATAAAAGTTAATATCTTCCAATGCTTTTACAGCTTGACTTTTTCCTGCACCAGACATACCTGTGATTATTAAAAATTCCATTTTAAACCTCCAAGTTAATTACTTTTTCTATAGGAAAAGCAGATTTTTTAATTCTATTTAAAGCAACTTCATAATTCCCAATATTATCTATATGGTGGGCATCACTTCCAATTATAACCTTAACATCTAAATCCTTTATATACTTTAAATCTTCCTCTGATAAATGTCTATGGGATGAATTTATTTCTAAAATAATATCTTCTTCAGAAGCTATTTTAGCAATTTCTCTTATATTTACAGGTATTTTTTCCCCTGGGTGTGTAAGTATTTTAATTTTATTCTTTTTCATAAAGTTTATTACTCCCTTTGTGTTAAGAGCTGTAATATACTTATGAATTTTCACAGAAAAACGACCTAAGAAATTCAAAACATAAACCCTATAAAAGGTTTTTAAATCTTTAAAGCAAACACCGTAGTGAAATCCTCCCATGATAATATCACAATTTTCCAATACTTCATTTTCTATATCAGAGTCACCATCATAGCTAAGGATATTTGCTTCTATTCCCTGCAAAACATTTATTCCTTTGTATTTATCGTTTATGTCTTTTAATTCATTGTTTAATTTCTTTATATTTCTTCTTTTTATTCCATAAAGATAATGACTGGGCCCGTGATCAGATACAGCAATCTCCTTTAATCCTATCTCCCAGGCTTTTTTTACATCCTCTTCAGGAGTTGATTTTCCGTGTTTATTTTTTGAATATATAGAATGAATATGATAATCTCTTATAACTTTCATAGTCACCTCAGAATTCTTCACCTATTATTTTCACTTCCGGTTCAAGTTCTACAGAGTACTTTTCCTTGACTCTTTCTCTTACTATTCTCATTAAGCTTAAGATTTCAGATGTTTTAGCTTTTCCACAATTAACTATAAACCCACTATGTTTATCAGATACCATTGCATCTCCAATTCTTAGACCTTTAAGTCCCGAATCTTCTATCAATTTAGCAGCAAATCCTTCCTTAGGTCTTTTAAAAGTGCTTCCTGCACTAGGCATTTCAATGGGTTGCTTTTCTTTTCTTAATCTGGTTAAAAGATTTATTTTATCCTTTATTTCATTAGTATCTCCTCTTTCAAGTAAAATACCCATCTTTAATACGATCAAATCTTCGTCCTTAACTATACTATTTCTATATCTAAAATTCATTTCTTTATTAGTATAAGTTTTAAGATTATTCTCCTGGTCTAAACATACTACATAATCTATAATATCTTTCATCTCTCCATGATAGGCTCCAGCATTCATTGCTACGGCACCACCTACAAATCCAGGTATCCCACTAGCAAACTCTAACCCTCTTAGTCCCTTTTTACAGGCCGCTTTTGATAATGATGAAAGTAATGTACCAGCGCCTGTTTCTACTACATTTCCTTTAACTGCTATAGAGTTTAATTTATGCCCTATTTTCACAACAGCCCCTTTGTAGCCGTCATCAGAAACAAGTATATTCGTTCCATTCCCTATTATATAGTACGGATATTTATTTTCTTTTATTATTTTTAATGATACCTTAAGCTCCTTTACAGATTCAGGTTCTATAAATAATTCCGTTGGCCCACCAGTTTTAAAGTATGTATGATTATCCATTTTTTCATCTATTAATATTGGTCCATTAATTTCCTTTTGGAGTAGTTCTTTTAACTTGTATTTCAATGTTATCTCCTTACATTATTCTTTACTAATCATTTTAACATATTATGTTTATACATACTATGTTTTTATAGAATTAAAAATAAAATTGGAAATACAAACATAACATATATAGCTGTAGTTGAAACAAATACCATTATAGTTAGGTGTATATTTAGGTTGTGTATTTTCGAAACTATAACAGAATTTATAGCAGCTGGTACTGATGAATGAATAACGATAGTTTTTAATATAATTTCATCATTTACTATAAATCTTGAAATAAATACCATTAGCAACGGCATAAATACAAATTTTACTAAGGATATTTCTGGTATTAATTTTTTAAACCTAGACATTTCTTTAAAATCAATATTCATTCCTATTGGTATTAAGGCACACCAGGCAACTATATGTATTAGAACACTAAAAAAATCTCCCATTACCTCTGGCCTAGGTACATCCAAAAAATTTAAGGACATTCCTACTATTATTCCTAAAATAGGTATTTGATTTTTTGTAAAAAGAATATCTCCCATCCTAATTTTCACAGTATTACCTTCAGATTTTTGGCTAAAATATGATGCGATTGGATATGCCACCATATATAAGGTAATAGTGTTAAATATAAGAGAAAATTGGTTATATGCATAACCTACTTCTCCGAGTATTATAAAAGCTACCAATCCTCCTATAGTTCCTCTGTTTGATAGCATATACGCTATAGTATAGCTTCCTCTCTCTAATGGATCTCCAAATCTTTTTTTCCCTGTTACAAAACCTATTCCTCCTCCGATTAAAGGTGTTAGCAAGCCTACTATAGGCAGCCATAATAATTCTTTATTTATTGTTACTATCCAGGTACTTAAACTAATAACCAACGGATATAAGAAGTATATATTTAATTTTAATAGTTTTTCCATTTGATATCTTCTTATACTAGTTTTGTGGGCTAAGATATAACCTAATACTAAAGGTAATACTATATCTGTTAGAAATGTTAATATTTGTATTGTTGTATTCATATTTAACTCCTTTAATGCAACATTATTATTATAAACTTTTTAAAATTTTTTTCAAGGTCATTTATCCTATTTTATATTTTGTTTTTTAAAGATTAATATTTATGATAAAATAAAATTATCAATATTTTTTAAATATAATCTACAAGGAGTGTCTTATGAATAAAAAATATATATTATCTTTAGATCAAGGAACGACCAGCTCTAGGTCTATACTCTTTAATAAAAGTGGAGAGATTGTAGAAATTTCTCAAAAAGAGCTTTCTCAAATTTATCCAAAATCCGGTTGGGTGGAACAAGATCCTGTAGAAATTCTCACTACACAACTAGACACTGCTAAAAATGTTGTGAAAAAAGCTGGTATTTCACCAAAAGAAATTGCAGCTATAGGGATAACCAACCAAAGAGAAACTACTGTTATTTGGGATAGAAAGACCGGTGAACCAATATACAATGCAATAGTTTGGCAGTGTAGAAGAACCGCTTCTATATGTGATTCATTAAAAGAAAAAAAATTAGGAGAATATGTGAAAAAAAATACAGGTTTAGTAATTGATGCATATTTTTCAGGCACAAAAATCAAATGGATCTTGGATAATGTTGAAAATGCAAGAGAAAAAGCCTTGAAGGGCGAGCTTCTTTTCGGAACTATAGATACATGGCTTATATGGAATTTAACTAATAAAAAAGTACATGTTACAGACTATTCTAATGCTTCTCGGACTATGATTTTTAATATAAAAAAACTAGATTGGGATAATAAACTGCTTAATGAATTAGATATCCCTAAAAATTTACTACCAAAAGTAAAAAATTCTTCAGAAGTTTATGGTGAAACATCTATTAATTTATTCAGGAATGTATCAATACCTATATCAGGAATAGCAGGAGATCAGCAAGCAGCTTTATTTGGCCAATGCTGCTATAGTAAAGGGACAGTTAAGAATACTTACGGAACAGGATGTTTCATGCTTATGAATACTGGAAGTGAATTGATTTATTCTGAAAAAGGACTGCTAACAACCATTGCTTGGGGTATAAATGGTAAAATAACTTACGCTTTGGAAGGGTCAATATTTATAGCTGGAGCAGCAGTACAATGGCTTAGAGATGAAATGAGGTTGATAGATAAATCAGAAGACAGTGAATATTTCGCCCAAAAAATCGATGATAATGAAGGTGTATATTTTGTTCCTGCTTTTTCTGGTCTTGGTGCTCCGCATTGGGATATGTATGCGAGAGGAACTATAGTTGGTCTTACCCGAAGCACAAATAAAAATCATATCATCAGAGCAGCTTTA
>CAZNLP010000098.1:0-7161 GCA_964574015.1 uncultured Clostridia bacterium
TTTTTCTATTTATAGTCTAACATAGTTTTCTTTTTTTTGAAATATTTGATATAATGGTTAAATAACATAAGTTAAAAAAGGAGTCTCTAATGCATATTGAATATTTTAACTATTTTTATCAAGTTGCAAAAGTTAAAAGCATCTCAAAGGTAGCAAAACAAATACATATATCTCAATCAGCATTATCTCAACAAATCCAAAAATTTGAAAATAGTGTTGGTTATCAATTGTTTAAAAGAAGTAATAAAGGTGTCGAATTAACTGAAATGGGAGAAATAGTCCTACAGTACAGTGAAAATATTCTTAATACATATAAAAAAATGATGACGGATTTAGAAAAAGGTAGTAATATTTCTAATACTGTTTCTATCCAAGCCTGCCATTCAATATCTCATTATGCTTTACCCTGTAGCATTTATAAAATAAAAGAAAAATATCCGTATCACCAATACGAACTAATAACAAGTTCTTCCGATAAAATTAGAAGCAGCGTAGAAAACAATATTTGTGATATTGGTTTTGTTTACGGAAAAGGAAGTGAAGAAAATTTAGAATATTATGAAGTTGGACAAAATAAATTTGTTCTTGCTTCTTCTTTTTACTATGATGCTCCAAAAGAAACAACTGTTGAAGAATTAATGAAATATCCTATTATATCAATGTCTTATGATAGTCAAATAACTACGTATTTTAAAGAAAGTTTACATGATCATAATATTGACTATGAAGATTTAAATATTATTTTTACATTAGATTCAATTGAAGCCATCAAAGCTTCTCTTAATAGAAAGCACGGACTAGCTATACTTCCATATATTTCTATAAAAGAAGAATTGTATAAAAAAAATTACAAAATAATACAGGTAAAAGATCTTGAAATAAACATGAATGTTTATATGATTACGCGTAAAGAAAATAAAAATAGTAAGGCTGTAACTGAATTTGCAAACTTGTTTAAAAAAATAGGAAAAGAAAGTTTTTGTTAAGGTTTAGATATTCTAATTTCCCACACACCATTAATAACTTCTTCTATTTCAACATTATAATTTTTATATTTATTTGTAACAGATTCAACTGTACAGCTATGGTCTGTAACAACTTCTAACACTTCCCCTTTTGGAAGAGTTTTAAGTTGTTTTTCTATTTTTATTATAGGAACAGGACATATATCTCCGAAACAATCTATTTTTTTCATGCTAACCACCTCTTTATAAACTATACATATATTATAATAAATATATTTGTTTTGGCAAATATATTTTAATTATTTAAACTTAGGTGATAAAATGAACCCAAAATTTTCAATTGTTATACCTGTTTATAACAGCGAAAAAAATATAGAAAAACTATATAAAGACCTAATTGTAGAATTAGAAAAAATAACTAATGAATTCGAAGTTATTTTTGTTGATGATTTTAGTCAGGACTCAAGCTTTAAAATATTAGAAAATTTATCTTTAAAGGATAAAAGAATAGTTGTAATCAAGTTGGAAAGAAATTTTGGACAGCAAAACGCTATTTACTGCGGTCTAAATTATACTAAGGGGAATTATGTTGTGAATCTTGATGATGACTTGCAGCATAATCCAAAATATATAAATGATATGTATTTAAAACTACTGGATGGTTACGATATTGTCTATGCAGTTACTAAAATAAAATATCATAAAAAATACAGAAATATTGGTTCAAAACTTACTGATAAGCTGTTTAATTTATTATTAAAAAAACCTCCATCAAAAAGAGTAAGTAGTTATAGAATTATGAAAAAAGAACTTGTTAATAAAATCCTTATGGAAAAAAGAAGCTATAATTACATATCCGCTTCAATACTTAAATATACAAAAAATATTGGGAATTATTATTACAAACATTCTCAAAGAAAATTCGGAACATCAAACTATACTTTTATTAAACAACTAAAGATATTTATAAGAATTTATATATATTATTCGGAAAATATATTAATAAAAAAAATAAGGATTAATAAAGAACCTTATAAAATAGATAAAATAATTGATAGAAGGTGAAAAATTTGAAATTTTTAGTTTTAGGTGGCGGAAGTTGCCAGTTAAATTTAATAAAATATTTAAAAGAAAAAAACCATACAGTTATTGTAACTGACTACTACGAGGATGCTCTTGGAAAAAAATATTCTGATTTTTCCGAACTTATAAGTACTTTTGATTTAGAAGGTATTGTGAAGATTGCTCAAAAATATAAAGTTGATACTATTATTACAGCCGGAACTGACCAACCGGTATACTATGCTTCAAAAGCTTGTGAGATATTAAATTTACCAAATTATATTAGCTCTGATAAAGCTTTAAACGTAACTAATAAGAAAAGAATGAAAAAAATTTTCAATGATTATAATATACCTTCTGTAAAATACAAACTGCTTAATGAGGATTATAATCTCAACAATATTGAAAATTCTTATTTTCCTGGAGTAGTTAAGCCTCTTGATAGCCAGGGACAAAGAGGTGTCTTTAGAGTAGAAAACAGGGATGATTTAGACTCTAAAATGAAAATTTCTTTTAATTTTACTAAGAAAAAAGAGATCTTATTTGAATCTTACTATAAGCATGATGAAATTACTGTTTCGGGTTGGGTTATAAAGGGCGAAACAAAAATATTTTCAATAAGTGACCGAGTTACATATAATAATTTCCCCCATATAGGTATATGTATAGCCCATAATTATCCATCGAAGCATTACGAAGAATACGGAGAAGAAATAATAAGAATTACAAATAAAATTGTGAAAGCCTTTAAGATAGACAAGGGTCCTATTTACTTTCAAATGCTTATAGGTGATGATGGAATAAAGGTAAATGAGATAGCCTGCCGTATAGGCGGTGCCTTTGAAGATGTTTACATACCTTTTGCTTCGGATATAGATATCCTAGATTTATTAATAAAGGATTCTTTAGGTTATTCAATTAATAACAATATTAAGGATAACTCAATTAATGAAAAATTGAAATTATCTGTCCAACTTTTTTTTGCTAATCCTGGCTGTATAGAATACTTGTCTCCAATAGAAGATCTGCTAGAAGAAGGATGTATAATAGATGGAAGGTATAACTTTAAGGTTGGTGAAAAAATCCAAAAAATAGAAAATGCCACCCAAAGGGCTGGCCATTTTATTACCTACGACTTAAATCCTGATAATTTACAACAAAAAATAAATTATATTTTTAAAAAAATAAAAATATTAAATGAAAATGGAGAAAATTTAGTTATTCCATATAACTCATATTTTTATAAATGAGAAGTGTCATTATAAACTATTTCTTTAAAATCTATTCCATCGTAGTCGTATATTGAAAGGCTGCAGTTATCTACCGTGTTTTTAAACCAGGTTTTACCTTCGTGTAAGCCAAATACTGAAGATACTATACCTCTGATAGTCCCTCCATGGGCAACTATCAGAATATTTTTACCATAGTGTCTATTAATTATTTCAGTAAATCCATTTGATACTCTTTCATAAAAAAATTTCAAAGATTCACCTTCCGGATAAATATAATCAAAAGGGTTATCTTTTATTTTTTTCTTTTCACCTGGGTTTTCATGCCAGACTTCATCAAATTTTCTTCCTTGAAATTTTCCACAATTGATTTCCTTTAATTTGCTATCTAATTCTATAGAGATATCTTTATCTCCTTTTATTATTCTTGCAGTTTTATGAGCTCTTTCTAAAGGACTTGAAATTATTACATCTATATCCTCTTCTTTTATTCTTTCTTTTAACCTTTTAGCCCCTTTTAATCCTTCTTCTGTTAGCTCTGAATCTAAATGACCTTGAATTTTTCCCATTATATTCCACTTTGTTTCACCGTGTCTTGTTATGTATATTTTCATATTACCTCCAATAAAATAACAAAAAAAGGACTTAAATAAGTCCTTTATTGGTGCGGGTGAAGAGACTCGAACTCCCACGTCAAAGACACTAGATCCTAAGTCTAGCGCGTCTGCCAATTCCGCCACACCCGCTTAGTCACAAAACTTATTATATCTACTGATGACCTCAATGTCAATACTTTTTTTAAAGTATTTTTTTATTTTTCTTATCTTCACAAAATTCTTCCCACATTTTATCTAAGTCTATGGAATTAATATATAACCCTGTACCAAGTTCAAATCCTCCAAACTTGCCTTTTCTTGGAATTATATGTATATGCCACCTAAAATTATCTAAGTCTACAACTTTTGGTAATGAATGAAGATAGGTGTTGAATGGTATTTTCCCGTAAATATTTTTTATTTTTCTAAAAATATAAGCAAATTCTTTAGATAACTCGTGTACTTCTTGCTTATTTATATTTTCAAATCTTTGATTGTGTTTATTTTCAATTATTATTTCACCAGATAAGTATGAATCTTCAGGAATGAAAGTTTCGAAGTTTTCGCTATTTCGAATTATTCTTTTATCTCCCCATAACTCCCCTTCTTTTACAATGTTCATTTCTCTTTTTATCTCAGGAGGTATAAAAGACATAGATAATATTTGACTATGGGAATGAATTTTAGATGCTCCTGCTTTTTTTAAGTGGTTTTTATATATAATTGTATACTTGATATTTTTATCTTTGCTTAGCTCGATAAATCGATTTTGATACATTTTTATTATATTGATGAAGTCATCGTCCTTAAAGTCATAAAAGCTTCTTAAATGCTCTCTTGTTTCTATTAGAACCTCATGTTTTCCATAGTCGCATCTATTTTGCTGGAATTCGTCGATATCGGTCATCAAAGCTGGATACTTATTGTCTATAGCTTTAACCTGCCACTGGTTATTCTTCTCTATTCTAAAATTGGCTTCTTCTTCATTTTCATGTGGACAGAAAGGACACATTTCGTTTTCTTCACTATCAAAATCATTATTTCTACAATCTCTTATTCTATTCATTAATACTTTCCTACCAGTATGTTTATTGGTGACTAATTTCACTATGCTCATTCCTTTCTCTTATCAGTATATCAACAAAATCTTTTTTGTTGTTTATTTTAACTGCATCTTTATTTTCAATAAGCTTCTTATTTAATTCCATACCCTTATTTTTTAAGTTTATTCCTATACACATGAGCTTTTTGTTATATTTAATCCCATATTTTGCTGTATGTGAAGTTCCTCCATTTAATCTACTCTCAATAATTAACAAAGCTTCAGATAGTGCTGCTTGAAGTCTATCTCTCAAAATATAATCATATTTTTCAGGCGGTTCACCCGGTGATTTTTCACTTATTAGACATCCTTTTGATTTTAATATTTCTAATGCCAGACCTTCATTATCATTAGGGTAAATATTCTTTATTCCTGAAGGTAGTACTGCTAAAGTTCTTCCAGTTTTAGAATTTGTTTTATTAGAAGCTAATACTCCTCTATGCCCTGAAGTGTCGCATCCTAAGGCTAATCCACTTATAATATTAAATCCATATTCCGCTGCTTTTTTTGCATAACTATATCCTATTTCAATACCTTCTTCTGACGCTTTTCTACTTCCTATTACTGCTAAATTATATCCTTCCTTCATTATATCTGTATTACCTTTCGTGTAAAGTAATGCAGGTTTATCTATCTTTATTTTTTCAAATCTTTTTGGATAGTTCGAATCTAAAAAGCTAATTATTTTTATATTTTCTAAATAGCATGATTCAAGAATATTTTCCGACTTCAATTTTGCTTTATCAATTTCTTCTTTTGTATTTTTTTTGTTGAATTTTCCTTTTAACATAAAAATATAATCATTAAAATTCAAATTGATTAATCTTTGATTTTGAATTTCTTCATGTAGTTGTATAACGGTTTTACTTCCTATATTATTCAGTTGCATAAGTGTTATCAAATCAAATTTATTTATCATTTTTCCACCTGTATTTTTATATAATTAAGACATAATTAATTAAATAGATACTAATTTATTCTAAAAAAGACTGCAATTCAAAAGAATCGCAGTCTAATAAATTTAAGTTAGCTATTTTAACCAAAGAACATAAGTAGAACACCTGCTGCTACAGCAGATCCAATAACTCCTGCTACGTTTGGTCCCATTGCATGCATTAACAAGAAGTTTGAAGGATTATACTTTCTACCTTCTTTTTGTACAACCCTAGCTGCCATCGGTACTGCAGAAACTCCTGCTGCTCCGATAAGTGGGTTAACTTTACCTTTACTTGTTTTGTACATAATTTTACCAAATATTAGTCCTGTAGCTGTACCTATACTAAACGCTACTAGTCCTAATGCTATTATCTTTAAAGTAGCTGGCGTTAAAAACAATCTTGCTTCTGCTTTTGCTCCAACTGTTAGTCCTAAGAATATTGTAACTATATACATTAATGAATTTTGTGCAGTTTCTAATAATTTTGGTACTACTCCTGATTCTCTAATAAGATTTCCAAACATAAGCATACCGATTAAAGGTGCTGCTGATGGTAGTAACAAAATTACAAAAATCGTTACTAAAACTGGAAATATAATTTTTTCTTTTTGTGAGACCGGTCTAAGCTGCTCCATCTTAACTTGTCTTTCTTCCTCAGTTGTAAGAAGTTTCATAATTGGTGGTTGAATAATCGGAACCAGTGCCATATAAGAATAAGCTGCTATTGCTATAGGTCCTAATAAGTCCTTTGCTAGCATACTTGTTAAATATAAGGCAGTAGGTCCATCTGCTCCACCTATTATACCGATTGAAGCTGCTTCAGGTCCTGTAAACCCTAATATAATTGCTCCGACAAATGTAAAGAATATTCCAAATTGAGCTGCTGCACCAAGTAGTATACTTCTTGGGTTAGCTATCAATGGTCCAAAATCAGTTCCTGCTCCTACACATAAGAAAATTAAAGGTGGGTATAATCCCTTATCAGTTCCTATATATATTAATCTCAGTAATCCTGAATCTTCCATCAATCCTGATAATGGCATATTAACTAGTAGCATACCAAATGCAATAGGTATTAGAAGGTACGGTTCATATCCTTTTTTAATTGCAAGGTATAAAAATACACAAGCAATAATAATCATAATGATTTCACCAGGTATTTTTACCACATACGAACCAATTTGTGCATCCATCCATTTGCTAGGGTCTATTAGTTGTGAGAATCCTGTGCTTCTGTAAAACTCTTGTAGTATTTCTCCCATTTTCTAAT
>CAZNLP010000099.1:0-7143 GCA_964574015.1 uncultured Clostridia bacterium
GAAAGCTGCATAAGGAAAATTTATACTTTCAAAAGCATTAAAGCTTTTTGTTCTTGTTTTCCTCGCTCTTGTACCTATAATAACCTTCCCATCAAAAACAATGTGCACTCCTTTTGCGTCATCTTCTACAGCATATCTAATAGCATCTTTTAAATTTTTTCTTGCATCAGTAGTATCAACATTTATAGGCTTTTGAGATCCTGTTAAAACAATAGGCTTATTAATATTTTGTATAAGATATGACAGAGCTGCTGAAGTATATGCTAATGTGTCGGTTCCGTGAGTTATAACGAATCCATCATATTTATAGTATTTAGATTTTACAAATTTAACTATATCTATCCAGTGTTCGGGTTGTATATTTGTACTATCAATATTAAGAAGTTGATATGTATCAATGTTACAAAGATTTTCAACTCCTTTAATATATTTAAGCATTTCTTCAGGCTTAATAGTAGGTGTCAATCCATTTTCTCTTACTGTACTTGCAATAGTTCCTCCTGTTGATATAAGCAAAATTTTTTTCATCTAATACCCTCCATAACTTTCAAAAAATCTTCCGGTAAAGGTGCTTTTACATTAATATATTCGTCATTCCTTATATTTTTAAATCCAATCTCAGAACAGTGAAGAGCCTGTCTTTCTAAAAGTTTACTTTTTTCTCCATATAATTCATCGCCTATTAGAGGATGTCCTATATAATTCATATGAACTCTAATTTGATGTGTCCTACCTGTTTCCAACATTAATTCTATTAAAGTTATTTCGTTTTCATAGTTTTTAATAAGCTTGTACCTTGTTATAGAGTATTTTCCCTTTTCAATTACACTTCTTTTTATATTTTCATTTTTTTCTAAACCTATAGGCTTATCTATAACCCCTTCACTGTCTTCTAAAGGTCCTTTTATTAAAGCTGTATATTTTTTCAAAATTTTATTTTCATTCATCTGAGTCATAATTCTTGATTGAGCATAGGAATTCTTCGCAATCAATACAACTCCTGAAGTATTCATATCTAATCTATTTATAAATCTTATTTTTCTTTTAATATTCTTTTCTTTATAATACCCAACTATCCCATTTGCTAAGGTATCCTTTCTTTCAACTTTGGAAGGATGTACCAGCATATATGGAGGTTTATTCACTGCTAAAAAATCTTGATTTTCAAATAAAATATTAAGCTTCATTTTATTTTCTTCATAAATATTTTTTTCATCGCTAAATTCAATTCTCAAAATATCGTCAATATATGTGTTTTTATTAGAACTAACTTTTTTTCCGTTAAGATAAATATTTCCTTCTTCTTCTAATTTTTTAATTAATCTAAAAGAAAAATCCAATTTATCAGACATTATTTTTTTAATTTTATCCCCATGTTTATCTACATAATATTCAATACTATCGTCTATCATTTTTATTACCTCATTGATATTTTTATTTTAATCCTATATTATATAATTAAGATTTACTATTATATTATATATTTAATAATTAATTTCTACAAATTTAAGAGAGGTAAATATGTCTAAAAAGAAAATTAATATTATCAAAAATTCAAATAAATATTCAATAGAAATAGCAGACCGTTTAAAAGAAGAGCTTGAAAAATATGATTTTATTCCAACTTATGATTATTCTGAAGAGGCGGTGTTAAATATATCTATAGGAGGAGATGGATCTTTTTTAAAAAGCGTAAGAGATAATAATTTTCCTGAAATTCCTTATATAGGTTTAAATACTGGTACTCTAGGTTTTTATCCGGAGCTTTCACCTGAAGACATTGAGTTTTTTGTTAGAGAGTATAACCAAGGTAATTACACTTTGAATAAACTAAATCTATTAAAAGGAGAAATCCAATCTAAAGACTCTAAGGAAGAAATATATGCAATAAATGATATTGCAATAAAAAATGAAGCCTGCAAAGTTATTCATCTTGATATATATATAGACGATAATCACCTTCAAACAATAAGTGGCGACGGTGTAATAATTTCAACTCCTATGGGATCATCTGCTTATAATTATTCTTCCGGTGGTTCTCTGGTTTATCCATCTTTAAACACAATGCAAATAACACCTATATCGCCTTTAATTTCCAACGCATATAGGTGTTTGAGTTCCGGAGTTATTGTACCTCCTAAAACGAAAATTGTAATTAAACCTGAATTAGATTATATAAGTTCTGCAGTTCTATGTATAGATGGTGAAAGTTGTATTATGAATAGATTGTCAAAATGCAACTTCTTTATAAGCGACAAAACTCTAACCATGTTATCATTAGGTACTTTTAACTACTGGAAAGTTATCAAAGATAAATTTTTATAAAATTTATATAGCATTTTCGCCTTTTTCATATTCATTAAATTTTCTATTTTCTAAAAATTCTTTTGCTGATTGGGGAAATAAAGCATAAGACAACACATCTTCTATTGAATTCCATAAATCTCCCAATTCTTCTTTAGCATTAGGCAGTTCATCCTCTAATAATTCTGCAGGTCTTACACTTATTGGTTCTTCGTCTCCTATTATCTGTCTTTTTACATCTTCATTAATCTTGCCCGGAGCTCTTCCATATAGACCCTTCAAGTATTTTTTTATTTCAGTTGGTACAGTTGAATATCTTTTTTTATTAATAACGTTAAAAACAGCCTGAGCTCCAACCATTTGACTCATAGGAGTAACTAAAGGTGGATATCCTAAATCTTTCCTAACTCTTGGAATTTCATTTAAAACTTCTTCAAATTTATCCTCTGCATTTAAACTCCTAAGTTGAGAAATTAAGTTGGATAGCATTCCTCCAGGCACTTGATAAATTAAAGTTTTAGGTTCTGTCATTAAAACTTTTGGATTAAGGATTCCTTTATCCAGATAATCATCTCTTATATTTTTAAGATATGATGCTATTTCTTCCAAAGCTTTTAAATCTAATCCTGTATCTCTTTCAGTATCTTTAAAAACAGATACTATCGTTTCTGTAGGTGGTTGAGATGTACCAGATCCAAAGGGAGACATTGCAGTATCAACTATATCTACCCCTGCTTCAGCAGCCTTAAGTAAACTCATCGATCCAGTTCCACTTGTACAGTGATTATGTAGTTCTACTGGTAAGTCGGTAACTTCCTTTATAGCCTTAACATATTTATAAGTTTCATATGGCCCCATTATGCCGGACATATCTTTTATGCATATAGAGTCAGCTCCAGCCTTTTCCAATTTCTTTACTAAGTCCACATAGTATTCTAAAGTATGCACGGGACTTTTACTATATGAAATTGCACACTGGCACTCTGCTCCTTCTCTTTTTATTATTTCTATTGATTTTTCCATATTTCTAACATCATTCAGTGCGTCAAACACCCTTACTATATCTATTCCATTTGAAATGGCTTTTTTTATAAATTCTTCTAATACATCATCAGCATAATGTCTATACCCTAAAATATTTTGGCCTCTCAAAAGCATCTGCAACTTTGTATCCTTTACATGTTTTCTAATAGTTCTTAATCTTTCCCAAGGATCCTCATTGAGATATCTTAAACATGAGTCGAAGGTAGCTCCACCCCATACTTCCAGGGCATTAAACCCTATCTTGTCTAATTTCTTCAAAATTGGTATCATTTCTTCTGTTTTTAATCTTGTAGCTATTAAGGATTGATGTCCATCTCTAAGTGTAGTATCAGTTATTTTTAACTTACTCATATTTTCTCCCTTCACATTAATTAAACAACTATTAACAATTTCATCTCATATTAAAGGATAAACTTTCTGATATTTATGTACTCATTATTTTTATTAAGTTTATGCTTGATTTTCTTAATTATATTATGTTATAATCTATCTATAATCGACTTTATGATAACATTATATTTTTTTATTGTAAATACATAACATAACCCATTTAGTAGTTTTCAGTTAATAAAATTAGTAAATGTATGACTATAATTTATTTTGTGAGGTGTATTATGGATTACACAGATTATAAAATTATTTCTTATCTTCAAAAAAACGGAAGAATTTCTATGAAGAATCTTGCTAAAGAAATATCTTTGAGTCCTCCTGCTACAGCAGAAAGGGTACGTAGACTTGAAGAAGACGGAACAATTAAGCAGTATAAAGCCATTGTTGATTCAAAAAAAGTTGGAAAACCTATAAAGGTTTTTATCAACGTTGATATGAAGGCAGATAAGCAATCAAAGTTTTTAGAATTCGCACAGGAAACTGAAGAAATCGTAGACTGCTATCATGTAACCGGTCCCTACAGCATGATTTTATTGGCATATCTAAAAGAAATGTCTCATTTAGAAGAACTCGTAGGTAAAGTACAAATGTATGGAAATACAGAAACACATATCATAATGTCAAGCCCAATTGAAAATAAACCCATATAAAAAATCCGGTCTAACCGGATTTTTTATATGGTCTTCTTTTGAGGTAAAGTCTCTTCCTGTATTAAATCAAAGAAACCTATAAGTAGCGCAACGTCTCCCAAACTAATTACTTTAGTAAATGGATATGGATTTCTCAGTATAATTATATCTCCCAAAAGTTTAAATCGGGTATCATTGTCCATTAATGTATGTATTAAATCCTTACTGCTGTTTAAATATAAAAAATTCTCCCATGAATTTTTCATTTCTAATGGAAGTCTTACAGGCATTTGCATACCATTAAAAAGTATAACGGTAAAATTCATAACAGTACCTATAAAGAATATTTTCATGTAGTTCTTTTCTAAATTCAAAGCTATTCCTATCAATATAAGCTGGTACGAAAAACAGTGAATCCAAGTAAAATAATCATTTATAAACATTCCTATAGAAGTTTCGGAGTATTTAGACACGATAAATATACTTCCATTTTGTACTAAAAGACTTAATATAAAAAATCCCAAACCTTTAATTTTTATATTTTCCAGATTTGAGATTTTTCTTTTTCTTATTAAAGCTATGGATATTGATATTATAGCTATAATTATCATCTCATGAATCATGACACCATTTCCTCATTTACTTTATCTACATATACACATTTATTTAGTGCTTTAATTGCTGGATTAACTAAGTCAGGATTAAACTGAGTTCCTGCATTCTCTTTTATTTCACTTATGGCTTTTTCAAAAGGATAAGCCTTTCTATAAGGTCTATCTGTAGTCATAGCATCAAAAGAATCTGCTATTGTCAAAATTGAAACCATTTTAGAGATTTCATCTCCTCTAAGTCCATCAGGATATCCTTTTCCATCCCATCTTTCGTGGTGATGCTTTACGATTTCAATGGATCCTTTTAAAAATTCTATATCTTTAATTATATCAAATCCCATAGATGGGTGATTTTTAATTACTTCGTATTCTAAATTACTTAAAGATTTATTTTTGTTCAATATTCTATCATCTACGCCAATTTTTCCTATATCATGAAGTAGGGCTGCATTTTTTATTTTTTCTAAATCAAACATTGATAAACCTATTTCTTCACCTATAGATACAGCATATTTTCCAACTCTTGAAGCATGGCCGCTTGTATAAGGATCTTTAGCTTCAACAGCATTTATTAATGCTTTAACAGTATCCATGTAGTTTTTTCTCATGTCGACGTAAAGCTTAAAAGAATATCTTGCAAGCATCAAAGGAATAAAAAACAAAATAACCGTAACTATACCGTTTACACTGTGAGCAAATGCAACAATAACTCCTAAAAATGCAATAGCAGCAGAGTTAATAAAAGTTCCTTTGAAATTTCCCTGCCAAATATTGGCTATCTTGCCTCCATTTAAAAATTTAATTAATAAAGTTAAAAAGGTAGAGTTTAAAGTTACATATATTATAACTGTAAGAGTTAATGCCACTGTATCCGCAACAACTCCGTAGTTTGATAGTAAATTTAATATAAATAAGTATATAATTCCTGATGTTCCTGCACAAATAATACTTTGAGAGGCATTATAAATCGTTTTATAGACAGGTGTATTGAGTAGATGTATATAACCTCTTCCTTCTACATAAGGTCTTCTAAATGTAAGCCCTATAGCTGTAACTAGAGCCGCCATAAGAGGCCCGCCTATTATAATTGCAGCAAAACTGAGGGCAAAACTTACTGAAACAGCTCCAATACCGGGAAGCTGTATCAAAAAACTTTCAGCTATTATAGCAAGAATACTTAATACAACAAAAGAAGGTATGTCGTTAATAGTAAAATTAAAAACTAAATATATCATTAGCAAAACTGCTGCTGTAAATAATGCTGTTATATAAATTTTAAGTTTTTTTGGTAATTCTGTCATAGCTAACTCCTTATATAATAAAAGACCGGCTATATTATTATTTCAATGTAAATTTATAACCAAGAGTAGTTTGCACCACTTGCAAGTACCAATGCTAATATAGATACTAATACAGCAATTATTTTTTTCATGAATATAGCCTCCTTATTTATATCTCTGCTAATTCGCTAGTTAGCAGGCTATATTCGCTTCGCTTTAAAATTATGCCGGTCTTTTAAATCAATTTAGCTTTGAATATTTTTTAGTGCTCTTCTATTTACTGCATTTAAACATGCTTTTATAGTTGCATCTATTTTCGAAAAATTTACAAAGGCTGAACCGCATAATATATCTTCTCTGCCTTCTTCTATTATACTTACTGCAACTAAAACTATTTCTCGTCCTGCAAAAGACTTTACATCAATAGACTCAAGCAAAAAACTATTATATTTTTTTGTCATATCTTCTACTGCATTTAATAGAGACTGTGCTCCAATTTTTAGTGAATTTCTCTCTGTTTTAATCCCTTCAAAATCACCAACGTAAAATTTATTATCAAAATTTAAATCTACATGTATCTTTATATTTTTACCATTGGTTTCGTAATTTATAGATTTAAGTTTTATTCTGTAATCTTTTTCGAACTTTAACTCTTCATCTATTTGAGCTATGCTTATTTTCTTATAATCTACATCAATCTTAAACTTTGATAGTAAAGTAGATTGAATGTCCCTTGATATCTGCTTACTGCTTCTACCGTTATTTGCTAAAACATGTATTTCCTGTATGTTTTTTTCATTATCGCAAATTATTCTACAAGAACTTATTGATTTTAATTCTGTTAAAAATTTTTCAACATCCAAATAGCTCATAGATTCCTCCCCT
>CAZNLP010000100.1:0-7141 GCA_964574015.1 uncultured Clostridia bacterium
GATAAAAAATGGGTTAACAGTGAACAAATACTAGATGAAATAGCAAAAAATATTGTAATAAAATAGCTAACTAACTTTAATTCCTCCTTATAAATTAAGAATGCCATACCTAAAAAATAGGTATGGCATTCAATTTTTAGTATTATTAAATCTAGATTTTTATGGAGAAAAAATATATCCTATTCCCCAAACAGTTTTTAAATATTTTGGAGTTTTAGGGTTTTCTTCAATTTTCTTTCTTAAATATCTAATATATACCATGATGGTGCTATCACTTACGATGTCATCATCCCATACTTCTTTAAAAAGCTGTTCTTTTGAAAAGACTTGATAAGGATTTTCCATAAAAAATTTCATTAACTTCAATTCCTTTGAAGAAAGAGAAATTTCCACATCATCTTTGTATAACTTTATTGTTTTTAAGTCAAATTTAAAAGGTAAAATAGTAATGAAGTTAGAATTACTTGTTTTTAAGGTTGTTCTTCTTAGAAGAGACTTTACTCTTGCTGTTAATACAGAAGGTGAAAAAGGTTTAGTTATATAATCATCAGCACCTATACCTAATCCTAAAACTTTATCAGAATCATTATTTCTTCCACTTAAAATTATTACTGGAATTTCATTTCCTTTTTCTCTTAATCTTCTTAAAACTTCAAGTCCACCAATCTCTTTCATGTTAATATCTAATAAAATAAGGTCAAAATCAATGCCTTCTAAAATTTTTAATGATCGAGAGCCATTTTCAGCTTCATAAACATCAAAATTTTCTTTTATAAGAGTTTTTTTGATAAGCTTCCTTGCGGATATTTCATCATCAACTAACAAAATCTTATACATATAAATACTCCTTTTAATTATATTACTTATAATAATATCAGAAAAAATAAAAATATTAAAGCATATTAGTTGACATTTCAACTAATATGCTTTAATATAGTCTTTAAAAAGGAGGGATGAATATGATAGTACCCTGTTCTATATATAGAGGAGGAACTAGTAAAGCAGTAATTTTTAACGAGACAGATTTGCCAGAAAAAAAAGAAATATGGGAAGATTTTATTCTTGATGTAATGGGAAGTCCTGACAAAAGACAAATCGACGGACTAGGTGGAGCTAACTCCCTTACTAGTAAAGTTGCAATCATAAAAAAATCTAAAAGAGAAGGTTATGATGTAGATTACACTTTTGTTCAAGTATCTATAGACAAAAAATTAGCTGATTTTAATAATAATTGCGGAAATATTTCATCAGCAGTTGGACCATATGCAGTTGACTCCAATTTAATAAACACAGTAGAAGGATTGAACTCAATCAAAATATACAATACGAATACAGAAAAAATGATTGTTTCAAAAGTTTTAGTAAAGAATGGAAAAACTATCTATGCAGGTAATGAATCAATACCTGGGGTACCCGGTAAAGCTGCACCAGTAAAATTAAAATTTTACTCTCCTCAAGGAGCGGTAACCGGTAAAGTGCTTCCAACGGAAAATCCAACAGATATAATAAATTATAAAGGAAAAACCATACCAATTTCAATAGTTGACTCTGCTAATCCTTTAGTTTTTGTAAAAGCAAGTGACCTGGACTTAATAGGAACAGAAATGCCAGAAGAATTTACTGAATCAAAACTTAAAGAGATTGAAGAAATCCGAGGTATAGCGGCGGAAATGCTTGGATTTTGTAAAAAAGAAGAATCCAGCATCAAATCACCAGCAATACCAAAATTTACTATTGTATCGGAACCAAAAGATAAATCAGATATAACTGTGAGAATGATGTCAATGCAGAAACCACATAAAGCTTTAGCTATAACTGGAGCAGTATGTATAACTACAGCTGCATTAATAAAAGATACTTTGGTAAATAGTATTGTTAAGACAAATGACAATCAAATAATTATGAATTCTCCTTCAGGTTTAATACAAACGGAGTATGAAGTTGAAGAAGGAAAAATAAAAAATGTCGAAGTACTAAGAACAGCAAGATTGATAATGGAAGGCAAGGTACATACTAAAAGAGAATATTAGAAATTAATAGCTTAAAATTTTAAAATGCTTCTTTACTAGATATTTTATATTAGCTTAATATCTATTGAGAAGTATTTTTTTGTTTTCATTTATTTTAAAATTCTTAAAAAATTCTAAGAAATTCAAAATAAATTTTAAGATTTATAAAATATAATTAGATTAAGAAATTATGAAAACGATTACAGGAGGAGAAAGATGAAAAAACTATTAATTATTATTCTTATTTTAGGATTAGTACTTACCACAGCAGTAGCATGTTCTGGAGGAGAGGCAGCAGATGATGGTTCAGAAAACCAAGAAGAAGCCTTTACATATCCGGAAAGACCAATTGAACTTGTGATTCCATTTGGCGAAGGTGGAGCAAGTGACACATTTGCAAGAAAATTTGCTAGCATAATGTCAAAAGATATTCCTGAACCAGTACAGCCAGTTAACAAAAGCGGTAGTGGTGGACTGATAGGTATGATACATGCATTCCAGCAGGAAAATGATGGATACACCGTATTGGAAGTAACACCTTCACATGTTATAGCAGATGTTTTGAACAGTAGTGATGATGTTAAATTCTTGGAAGATTTCGAGCCTTTGGCTAGAATTCAGCAGGATCTTTACATACTTTCAGTACCGGCAGAAAGTAGATTCGATTCTTTTGAAGAGATAGTGGAATATGGACAGGAAAATGAAATTACATTTGCAGGTATAAGTCCAGGTGGATTAGATGACATGACGCTAAATGCACTTGCTGATGCTACTGGAATCAAGCTTAAATTTATACCTTACAAATCTGGTTCTGAAGTTAAAGCTGCAGTACTAGGCGGGGAAGTAGATATTTATTTAGACAAAATAATATCAGCTATAAACTACGTAAAAGATGATAAAATCAAACCAGTATTAGTACTAAATGAAGAAAGATTAGAAACTGTAGAGGAATTAAAAGAAGTACCTTGTAGTGTTGAATTGGGTTATGATGTTACAATTGGATCTTTTAGAGGATTCGTTATTAAAAAGGGTGCACCTCAAGAAGTAAAAGATTATTTAGTAGAAAAGATGTACGAAACATATCAAACAGAAGAATATCAGGATTTTGCAGAACTTAATCTTGTAAATCTTAGAGAAGGCTATCTAGCAGAAGAAGATTTTGCAGCTTTCCTTCAGGAAAACTATGAAATGTTTGATGCAGTAGCAAAGAAAGTAGGACTTAAGTAGTATTATAAAAGGCTGCTTTTGCAGCCTTTTTATCAAATTAATAACTATAGGAGGTTATTATGGGTGAAATTTTATTTCATATATTTTTACTCGGTATTGTAGCAGTATTTGGAATAAGCAGCACAAATATTAATACTGCAAGAGCAACAGATCCAATGGGTCCATCCGGATTCCCTATAATAATATTGACTTTTATCGGTATACTTCTAATTGTATCTCTTGTAAAAGCAGTAAAAAAATATAGAGAAGAAAAAACTAAGATGGAAATTACTAAAACAGGATTGAAAAGAATAATTTTGCTTTTATTATCATTAGCTGGATTTGCTTTAGTTACACCCAAAATTGGATTTATCATTTCAATATTTGTGTTATTTATACTTATGTTTAACATTATGGGTCAGACAGGTTTTAAAAGTATTATTTTAGGGCTTGGTTCCGCAACGGCTATTATACTATTGTTTGTAGTGGTGTTGAGTGTACCTCTACCGAGAGGTCTTGGAATATTTAAAGAGTTAAGTTACTTAATTTATTAGGAGGTTACGAAATGGATATAAATTTATTAATTGAAGCATTTTTGAATATATTAGTTCCTTCTAATTTAATGTTGGTAGTAGGAGGAATGATGTTAGGAGTTTTCTTTGGAGCACTTCCAGGGATAAGCTCTTCTATGGGTATAGTATTAATGATGCCATTTACATACTATATGGGTATTATTCCCTCTATAATTTTATTAGTGGCACTTTATGCAGGATCAGCTTACGGGGGTTCGATTACAGCAATAATGTTTAATACCCCAGGAACTCCAGGAGCAGTTGCCACAACATTTGATGGATATCCGATGTCACAGAAGGGAAAAGCAGGCAGAGCATTAGGGCTTGCCGTTAGTTCATCGGCAGTAGGAGGAATTATTTCAGTATTAATAATGTTGGTGCTTGCACCGCCTATGTCAAGATTTGCATTAAAAATACAGAGTGCAGAGTATTTTGCCCTTACCGTTTTAGGTATTGTATGTATAGCAGGAATAGGTTCCAAGAATATAGAAAAAGCACTTATTACAGGTGGGTTTGGAATTTTAATAGCTATGATGGGTCTTGACCCAATGACAGGTGCTTCAAGATTTACATTTGGAGATGTAAGACTTTTAAATGGTATCGAATTCATACCCGTTATGATTGGAGCATTTGCACTTGCAGAAGTTTTGAAAAAACTTTCTGAATCACTGGAAGCGGGATTTGATACAAGTGGAGAAAATATATCTTTGGAAGCACTTAAACTCAAAGATCTTTTAATGCACAAAATTGTACTTTTAAAATCATCACTTATTGGGACAGTTATTGGAATTCTTCCTGGAACTGGAGGGTCTATTGCTTCAATAGTAAGTTATGGAGAGGCAGTAAGATCGGGAAAAAACAAAGAAGAATTCGGAAAAGGATGTGAAGAAGGAATAATAGCTCCGGAAGCAGCAAACAATGCAGCAGCAGGTGGAGCCATGATACCTACACTTGTACTGGGAATACCCGGAAGTCCTACTACAGCCATTATACTTGCAGCCCTTACTCTTCAAGGATTACAGCCTGGGCCTCAGCTTATGACGGAACAGCCTTTGATGCTTTATTCAATTTTCTTCTCCATGTTTATAGCAAGTGTTGTAGTTTTCTTTGGAGGAAGATTGGGAGTTAAGGCATTCGCAGCAGTATTAAAACTTCCTTATGGAATTCTAGGACCGATAATAGTTGCATTTTCAATAATAGGATCCTATGCTATAACTAACGATATGTTCCAGGTTTGGATAATGATATTCTTTGGTATAGTGGGTTTTTTCTTCAAAAAATTTGAATTTTCAGGAGCAGCGTTAGTATTGGGATTGGTTCTTGGAAGTATGATGGAGGAAAACTTTAGAAGACAGCTTGTATTGACAGACGGAAATTATATGTCTTTTTTCCAAAGACCTATATCATTAATAATATTAATCATAGCTATATTGACTGTAGTTTATCCGATAATATCATCTAAATTTAAAAAAGCAAATTGATAAAATGAATAAAATGTTGTAAAATTCGATATATAAAGAAAATTAGGGTGATATATTTGAAAAGCCAATTATTTAAAAAGATTACAGCTATATTAATTGTTGTAGGAATACTTTTTTCAGTGTTCTATACTAGCTATTTGAATTACAGAGATTCTATAATCAATAAGCAGCAGGAAAACCTGTTGCTTATTGCTAATTCAACTTCAGATAGTATAGAGCTTTATTTTAACGAAAAAATCAAATTTATTGAAAATTTATATAATAGTATTGATATAAAAAAAGTTGTAGAATCAGAGGCAGAACCTGAAGCAAGTGAAGTATTAAAGAAAATACTAACAGATAATAAAAACGAATACAGCAGAATTTCAATATACGACAATCAAAATAAATTAATCTATTCTATCGAAAACGACAACATATATTTAAAAGAGCATCTAGATATTATAAATGATATTCCATTTTATGAAAATGATACTAAATACTATATTTCAGATCCATATAAAGATAAATATGGTGAAATCAATATTGATATGATAAAACCGATATACAATAATGGTAAAACCTATGGATATATGGTTCTAGGCATAAATTTACAGGAGATACACGAAAAGTTAGTAAACCAGGTAAATGTCGGAGAGAGTGGCTATATTGTAGTCAAAGATAGCAGAGGTATAATAATAATGCATAAATCCAAGGAACAGTTGGGTAAACATGTTATAAAACCTAGATTGGAAGAGTTTCCTGAATTTGATTGGACTGAATTAGAAGAACTAATAGAAGATCAACTGAAGGGAGAAGAAGGGACGGCAGAATATCATTCCTCTTGGATGGACAAAGATAAGCTTAAAAGAGTAAAAAAAATTACAGGATATGCTCCAGTTGAGTTTTCAAATACTTTTTGGGTTGTATCCGCACAACTTGGATACGATGAAATAAATCAAATTATTTTAAATTATTTATATAAGATGATTTTACTTACCACTTTGATTATCATTGTAGTACTCTATATTTTTAATATATTCAAAAAAATGTACAGAGAAAATAAATATTTATCAAACATAAATACATTAAACAAAAAAATTAGAGAAACTGAAGCAAAGATATATCAAGGAGAAAGGCTTAAAGCATTGGGTACTATGGTAAGTAGTATATCTCATGAGTTTAATAATATTTTCATCCCATTAGTAGGGTATTCAGAATTAATAAGAGAAAACACTCAAGAAAAGGAAACAAAAGAAAACATAATAGAAATTGAAAAGTCTGCTCATAGAGCAAAGTCATTGTTTAGTAACTTATTGGAATTTAGTAAAAAAGAAATTAATAAAAAAGAGTTTAATATAATAAAATGCTGTGAAGATGCTATTAAATTAGCGATGATGATGAACAAGAAGAATGTAAAATTTAAAACTCATTTTCAATCTCAAAGTATAATATTCAAGGGTAACTACGACCAGATAGAGCATGTATTCTTAAACATATTTATAAATTCAATACAAGCTGCAGATAATATTGGAGGTATTGTAGAAATATTTATAAATGAAGAAGACAATTTGATAAAAATAATTATCAAAGATAATGGACCGGGAATTGATGATGAAATAACAAATAATATTTTTGAACCCTTTGAAACAACAAAGGAAACAGATAATGGAACAGGATTAGGATTATATATTTCTAAATCAATTATAGAAAATCATGAAGGAAAAATCAGCTGTGAAAATGAAAAAGAAGGTGCAAAATTTATAATTTTTCTTAATAAATAATATTCCTAAACAAAAATTAGTATTTTCAAGAGATATAACATCTAAAATAATGACTATACTCGTTGTAATTATCTAAGAAGTTGTGATAATATAATAGTTAATAAAACTAA
>CAZNLP010000101.1:0-7137 GCA_964574015.1 uncultured Clostridia bacterium
CTGAGTTTAGTTTTAGTAATTGTGCTTGACAACTTTGGACTGTAAGTCATGTCTACGCCTCCTATATAGTTAACTTGATTTAAATCAAGCTTTAATCTATTTTATTTAGAAGTATTTGAATTTTTATCATCGCTATATTAATGTTAACTTTTTTTAAAAAAATAAATAAAATTTTTCAAAGATTAAGGAGATTACTTTTTTTAGTAATCCCCTTTTTCTATTTATGAAGAGTAGCTTGCATTTTTTAAATTTGTGTAAGTCATAAGTATATAATATGTTAGTCCTGCTGGAATTAGGCTTATATACCAAGATAATTGTAGTTCTATTAATGCTCCGAAAGCAGAGCCAACAATTATAGCTATAATACCTGCCCAATTTATTCCTTTGTAAGGACCATCTATATTATAGTGTTTTTCAAGATTAAGGGCTTTTTTCCTAATAACATAGTAGTCCACTACAAGAACTGCAAAAATAGGTCCTAAGAAAACCGAATATATTTGAATAAATAAGAAGAATCCATCTGCTGTAGCAATTTTCCAAGGAAAGGTTAAAAATGCTAAAAATCCTGTGATTATAGCTCCCTTTCTATAGGATATATTAAACATATCCATCATAACATATGTAGGTGGTACAACATTGAGCATTACATTTGTTGTGATCTGTGCAATTGCTATAAATAGAAGAGACATAATTAGAATAAATGAGTTCGGCATCATCTCAACAAATAGTACTATCGGGTCCCATTCTCCTGTTACCCCAGCTGATAATAGTCCTATCATAGCCATAAATAAAGTAGTCGGTAAAGTTGCAGCTATATGAATGAAGAGCATCATTGTGTTTGAACTCTCTTTTTTGTACTCTCTTGTATAGTCACTTATATTAAGCATCAGAGTCGTATAAACTCCTAGGAAAGCCGTTGTACCTCCCCAGAAAGCTAATCCCCATGTTCCTTCGATGTTTATAATTTTACTTTGAACTGCTGTTCCATAGCTATTAATGATTACAATGAGCATGTAAGTTAGTGAAAATATAATAAATATAGCTCCTATAGTTTCTATCCATTTAATACCTTTGAATCCCAGAGATGATAGAAAAATTTGTAATAGTTGGAAGAATATAAACCAAAAAACCGGACTACTGAAACCAATTAACTTTTCCGAAATACCATTTAATGCTAAGGCTCCAACCCATGATTGTACTCCATACCAAAATATGGCAGGTACCGCTCTTATAACAGAAGGCACCTTAGAGCCTCTAATTCCAAATGCCGGTCTAGCTTGTATTACAAAAGGAATTCCAAACTTGTGTCCTGCCTGTCCGTTGATATTAAAACATATCGAAACAATTATTGCTGAAACACTTATACAAACTATCGCCTGCGTTAAATTTAACTGACCAACGGGTGGTACTAAACTTGCGCCCAACATAAAGTAGCCTATAAATACACACCCACCTACCCAAGCAAACCAATAAGCTTTGTTGTCTAAGATTCTCTCTTCCTGAGGTTGTAAACTTTCTTCACCTATGGCTTTTTTTTCAATCTTTTTGACTTTCTTATTATCGTCCATAGTTAACCTCCTTTTAAATAAGAGAAGAGAGGGATTCTTCTCTTAAACTTTATTTTTTATTAAATCCCTCGAAACATAATCCGTAAGGTTTACCTTTTATAAATTCTCCATCTCCTTTCTTTCCAACAAATTTTCCGTCTTCAACAATTAGATTTCCTCTAAGAAGCACCTTTTCAACCTTACCTTTTTGTTTAAATCCTTCATAAGAGTTGTAATCAACTCCCTGTAGGCTTGTTTCATTACTTATTGTAACTTCTTTATTAGGGTCGTAAAGAACTATGTCAGCATCATATCCAACTCCTATATGTCCTTTTCTGTCTCCTATACCGTTGTTTTTAGCCGGAGTAGTTGATACTAAGTCAACAAACTGCTGTTTTGTTATTTTTCCACCCTCTACACCATGAGTCCACATAAGTCCGAATCTATTTTCCATTCCCGGTGCACCGTTAGGAATATTTCTAAAGTCATCCTTACCCATATGTTTTTGATTTTTCCAATCAAATCCACAGTGGTCTGAACTTACAGAATTTAACCAACCTTTTTCAATTGATTTCCATAAGTAATCTCTGTCTTCCTGTTCTCTCAATGCAGGTGAACATACATATTTTGCTCCTTCAAAGTTTTCTTTAGCAAGATCGCTTTTGTCTAATAATAAATAGTGGGTACAAGTTTCTCCGTAGATAGAAAGTCCTTCTGCTTGAGCTCTTTTAATTGCATCCACTGCTCCCTGAGTAGAAACGTGAACAACATATAATGGAGCATCTGCAAATTTTGCAATATTTATAGCTCTTTCCGTAGCTTCAGTTTCTACTATCGGTGGTCTTGATACTGCATGATAGTAAGGTCCAGTATTACCTTCTTCTACACACTGTTTTTGAAGAACATCTATTAATTCAGCATTTTCAGCATGAACCATAATAGTAACTCCTACATCTTTAGCTTTCATCATAGCCTTGGCTATAGCGTCATCATCAGCATGGAAAAACATTCCCTTATAAGCCATAAATAGTTTAACTGTAGGATATCCTGCTTCCGGTAATTTTTCTATTTCATCAAAAACACCTGTTGTAGTGTCGGTAATAATTCCATGGAAAGAGTAATCAACCATAGATACACCTTCTACACTTTCTTTTCTGTAATCATCGATAGAATCTATAAGACCTTTACCCTGTTCCTGGTTTACAAATTCTATAACTGTAGTTGTTCCTCCAACTGCTGCTGCATTTGTTGTTTCAAACCCTCTTACCTTAGAACCGTTAAATTCAAAGGAGAAATGTACGTGCTGATCTATTCCTCCAGGCATTACATACATTCCTTCTGCATCGATTACCTCATCGGCTTTTACATCAAGTTTTTCACCGACCGCTGCAATCTTTTCTCCTTCAATTAAAATATCACCTTTGAATTCTTCCATTGCTGTTACAATAGTTCCGTTTTTAATAAGTTTACTCATAATTTATTCCTCCTAAATTTATTTATTACATAACTCTACTACTGAATCAATTAACAAATCGCATCCTTGTTTTATGTCTTCGTACTTAGTAAGTTCTTGAGGACAATGGCTTTTGCCCTTTATACTTGGAACAAAAATCATACCAACATCAAGAATTTCTGCCAACATAGCTGCATCATGGACAGCCCCACTGTTGATTTTTTTGTACTTATAGTCCTTCTCTTTTGCTACTTTTTCTATTGTCCCTTTGATTTCTTCCGAAAGAACTACACTTTCATTTTTTCCTATTACTTTAAATTCGCTTTCTAATTTTCTTTTTTTACATACTTTTTCTATAAGTTTTTTTATTTCTTTTATCATAAAATCTAGACCATCAGGCTTTACATCTCTTGTGTCAATGTAAAATTCTATCTGTTCAGGTATAACATTTGTTGAATTAGGTTTAGAGAAAATTTTACCTACCGTTCCTACTGTAGTATCTAGTGCTTCTTCCTTGGCTAATTTTTCAATCCCTAAAATTATCTCGGCTGCTCCTGTCATGGGGTCCTGTCTTAGATCCATTGGAGTCGAACCAGCATGATTTGAAGTGCCTTTAATTAAAACTTTGCAGGTTTTCATTCCGGCTATAGCATCAACTATGCCGACTGGAATGTTTTCAGTATCTAATATACCTCCCTGCTCTACATGGGTTTCAATCATACATTCAACTTCACTTTTACTTATTATTTTTTGGTCTTCTTCTTCAATTCTTAAGTCGAAATTTTTTATCATATCATAAGCACTAACTTCTTGGTCGTTTTTAATTTCTTTAAGATCTTCTTTTTTAAGATATCCTATTAAATATTTACTTCCCAGCATAGTTACTCCAAAGTTTGAACCTTCTTCTTCTGCAAAAATAATTAATTCTATCGGTCTTTTAATTTTAATATTTTTTTCTTTAATAACACGTAAAGTTTCTAATGCTGTTATAACTCCTACAACTCCATCAAATTTGCCACCATTTTTTACCGTGTCTATATGGGATCCTATCATTATTGAAGGAAGTTCTTCTTCACCTTTGTACTTAGCTCTAATATTTCCAACGGCATCAATGGAAACATCTAGATCAAGGTCTTTGAAAATATTTAATAGATAATCTCTAACCTTTCTATCTTCTTCCGTATATGAAAACCTAGTGCATCCATTTCCAGGAGTTGCTGTTATATTTCCTATGTATTCAATGTCTTTTTCGATTCTTTTTCTACTTGATTCCACAAAATCACCTGCCTTTTTTCTTTTTTTATACATATTTATTTAATATGCAATACTTATGCCATCTCCTTCACCCCTTCTTTTTACTTTATTTTATCATTTAAATAAAAAATTAACCACCTGATTTGATGATTAATTTCATATTTTAGATGATTTTATTCATCAATTTTTTATTTTTAGTTTTTTGGATTTTTTTACAACTGTAGATTGATCAATTTTTAAAGCTTCTGCAACTCTTCTGGTAGTTTTAAATTTTTTGAAAGCCTTAGTTAATAAATCTTTCTCTAAATTTCTAACTGCCTCTTTTATAGGAATTATTTCATCATCATTTATTTTTAGAGTACTGTTGATATCTATTATGCTGAAAATATCTGAATCTTCTATTTTTTCGTTTTGAACACTGATTACAAGTCTCTCTATTATATTTTGTAATTCTCTAATATTTCCCGGGTAATTATACTTGGTTAGAGCATAAAATCCACTTTGATCTAATTCTTTGGAAGTTCCGTATTTTTTATTGAATTTAGCAAGAAATTTTTTTGCCATAAAAGGTATATCATCTTTTCTCTCTCTCAGGGAAGGTATTTTAATAGGTATAACATTTAATCTATAGTATAGGTCTTCTCTAAATTGTCCCTCATTTACTAATTTCTCAAGATTCTTATTAGTAGCAGCTATAATTCTTCCTGATACTTCTATAGGTTTTTCTCCCCCAACTCTAAATATTTGCTTTGTGTCAAGGACATGCAGTATTTTTACCTGTAAATTTAAAGGCATATCTCCTATTTCATCTAGAAAAATAGTTCCTTCTCTAGCAAGTTCAAAAAGACCTTTTTTTCCTGATTTTCCTGCTCCTGTAAAAGCACCTTTTTCATAACCAAAAAGTTCTGATTCAAGTAAGTTTTTAGGTATTGCTCCACAATTAATTTTTACAAAGGGCTGATTCTTTCTTATGCTATTTTCGTGAATTCTTTTTGCTATAAACCCTTTTCCCACACCGGTTTCACCTAATAGCAAAACTGTAGCTTCTAAATCGGAAATGTGAGTTATCATCTCCATTATTTTGTTCATTTCTTTACTTTTATATATTATGTCTTCCTTATAAAGACCTTGTCTTTTATTAAGTTCCTTGTGAAACCATTGGAGTTCATTTCTTACTTCTTCAAGTTCTTCATTTAATTTTTCGTTTTGAGTAACATCCTTTGATATATTTATGATTTTTATAATATTTCTTTCATCATCAAATATCGGTATTCCAGTAACCATTAGTTTTTTATTTGCTGCAGTCTTTTGAATAATTGTCATTTTTTTTCCTTTTCTTAAAACTTCAGCTGTTACAGATGTGTCAAATACTCCATCTTTTTCTAACTTGAAAGCACTTTCTCCTATTAAATTTTTCTCTCTAATTCCAAAAGATACTTCGCAGGATTTACTCACCTTTGTAAATATTCCATTACCATCAGCAATGGTTATCTGGTCGAAACTTAAATCCATAATTAGCTTAAGTTCCTCGTAAGCTTGTTTATAATATTCTATATCATGCTTTTCTACGTTACCCATAAAACCACTTCCACCTATATTTATTTGTTTTCATTATAACATAGTTCATAAAGTTATCGTAAATAAAAAAAGCGGGTTGCCCCGCTTTAAGTTAATATTTGTATTTATACTTCTTCTTTTATTTATTTAAATTTTTTCTTTGTTAATAATATTCCTGATAATGATAATAATGCTATAGTTGAGTATGCTATTGTTCCAGATGCTAATCCTGTATCTGGAAGAGGCACAGGTTCTTGTTCATCTTCACTTAATACAAAATCTCCAGGAACTAATACCTTATCTATTATATGAATTACACCATTGGATCCTTCTACATCAGCTGTTACTACTTCAGATTCATTTATAAAAACTCCACCTTCTAGTGATACCATTATACTATCACCTTTAAGTGTTTCTGCTTCAAGTCCTTCTGATAAGTCTGTTGACATTACTTTGCCTGAAACTACGTGATATAGTAATACATCGGTAAGTTGTGGATGGTTTAATAAATCTTCTGCTGTAATATCAAGTTGCGCTAGTAAATCTGCAAAGGCATCGTCAGTTGGTGCAAATACTGTAAATGGTCCTTCTCCTGATAGTGCTTCTACTAATTCAGCTTCTTGTAGTGCTGCCACTAATGTTGTAAAACTTCCATTATTTACAGCTATATCTACTACTGTTTCCTCAGCTTCAGTTTCTAACACAAAGTCTTCAGGAACCAATACTTTATCAATTACATGAATTACACCATTAGATCCTTCTACATCAGCTGTTACTACTTCAGATTCATTTATGAAAACTCCACCTTCTAGTGATACCATTATACTATCACCTTTAAGTGTTTCTGCTTCAAGTCCTTCTGATAAGTCTGTTGACATTACTTTGCCTGAAACTACGTGATATAGTAATACATCGGTAAGTTGTGGATGGTTTAATAAATCTTCTGCTGTAATATCAAGTTGCGCTAGTAAATCTGCAAAGGCATCGTCAGTTGGTGCAAATACTGTAAATGGTCCCTCTCCTGATAGTGCTTCTACTAATTCAGCTTCTTGTAGTGCTGCCACCAATGTTGTAAAACTTCCATCATTTACTGCTATTTCTACAACTGTCTCATCTTGTGCAAAGGCTACTGTTGAAGTCATTATCATTAAAACTACTAATATTATTGAAAATATTTTTTTACTCATTTTTATATCCTCCTTAAAGATATTTATTTTATTATTATGGTTTATACGTACCCCACCCCCGTATCTTTATTCATATATTTATAAAAAAATATAGGTTTTTTATTCATGTGTTTAAGAGATTAGTTTTCAAATAAAAAAA
>CAZNLP010000102.1:0-7086 GCA_964574015.1 uncultured Clostridia bacterium
TATATCTTTTAGCAAAACTGTATCTGAAGATAGTATAAAAGATTTAGAGAAGTTAATTGAGTCTGATAGGATTGAACCAAATATTGAAATACCTTTTGAATTAAGAAATGGAAGAGAAAAAAAAGTAGTAAATATAATAGGTATAAAAAAAGATACAGAAATGTACAAATTTAAAGACTCTAATAATAATCCGGTTTACCTGCAGGGGGATGGTATGTTGATATCTTCTAATTTAGCAAAAGCTCTGAATGTAAACATTGGAGAAAAAATTCTCATACATAATTTCTTGCCAAATAAAAATGATAGATATGTAGAAGTTAAAGGAATAGTTAGTCAAGCCTTTGGAATTAACGGATACATGGATTTAGATTATATGGAAAAAATCTTAGTTGATTATAATGCTGTTAATGGAGCTTATGTAAAATCAGATGCTAATATAATTCCCGATTTAGAGGATATTAAAAATATTAGTTCTGTTATGTCTACTGAAGAAATGGTTTCGATTTTCTATGATTATATAGACTTGATGATAGTAGAAACAGCATTCTTGCTTATATTTTCAGGAACATTAGGCTTTGTAATTATATACTCTATGTCTGTAATGAGTATCAATGAAAGAAAAATGGAATTTTCTTCCTTAAGAGTTTTAGGCTTTGGAAAAAATGAAATTTTTGGAATAATTTCAAAAGAAAACGCTTTAATGTCAATAATAGGTATAATATACGGTATACCTTTGGGAATAACATTTATTGAATCTATAGGAAATGTTTTTACTACGGATCTATATACCTTAGATCAACCAATAGGCATAACACAAATAGTTTTAAGTATAGTATTTACAGTCATTTGTTTGACAGCGGCTCAACTTGCAACCTACAGAAAGATTAGTAGACTTGATTTTATAGAAGCATTAAAAAGTAGAACTACCTAAGAAAGGGAGGAATAAGTAATGAAAAAGAAATTAATAATTGGAATAATAGTACTGGTGGTTGTTGCAGCAGCAGGTTTATACTATTTCACTCAGGGTACAGATGGAGAAGATTATGAGACGGCTTTAGCTGAAATAGGAAATATAGAAAAGCATATTGAAGAAATAGGTGAAATAGCTTCTAAAAATGTAAGAAGCTACTACGGAAATGGTACTAACGAAATTGAAAACCTATATGTAGAAATTGGGGATATAGTTAATGAAGGCGATTTATTATTAGAATACGACAATACAATAGATTTAGAAATAGAAAAAATTAACAAACAGATAGAAGCTTTAGAGGCTACTTATAATGAAGCTGTATCCGGAGCAGATTTCGAACAAATTAATACTGCTAAACTAGAAATTGAAAACATAAAAAACAGTTTGGAGTATGCAAAAGAAAATCTACAAACTATAGAAGATTTGTACAAAAATGATGCAGCAACAGAAAAAGAATTTAAGGATGGTCAAAATTCTGTTGAACAGCTTGAAAATCAACTTGCTATATCTCAAAATCACTACAGTCTACTAACAAAAGGACTATCTGGTAATGTAAGAGATAGGTATGAGGCTGAAATAGAGGTCCTTGCTTTATCTTTGGAAATATTAGAAGAAAGTAGAGAAAAATTTAGCATTTATGCAGATTTTAATGGTATAATAACTGAGTTAGATACCTTTAAGAGGGATATGCCATTAGCTGGTAAAAAAATACTTGAGATCCAAGAGGTAAACAAGCTAAGAGTTTACGGCGACTTCATAGTGGAAGATGCTGTAAAAATAAGAGAAGGAATGGAAGTAGAAGTACACAGCGATGATACTGGACTAAGTATTGATAAGCTTAAAATAGAAAAAATTCACCCTAAAGCCGTATCAAAACTATCAGAATTAGGTATAGAACAAAAAAGAGTTACGGTAGAAATAACCTTGCCTAAAGAAGATGAAAATTTGATTATTGGTTCTAAGGTTAATATAAAAATAAAAATAGACTGTAAAGATAATATATTAATAGTACCGGAAGAAGCTGTTTATGAAAAAAACGAAAAATCATATGTTGAAATATTAGAAAATGGTGAAGTAAAAGAGATAGAAGTTGTATTAGGAATAGAAAACCAAGATTTCATTGAAATAATAGATGGATTAGATGAAGGACAGAAAGTAATCCTAGATTAGGAGGTAAAAGATTAATGAATGGAATAAGACCAGCATGGGTTGAAGTTTACTTAGATAATTGTGTTCATAATTTTAAAGAAGTAAGGAAAAGAATTAATAAAGAAACAAAGGTATGTACAGTAGTAAAAGCCGATGGATATAAACTGGGAGCAATTCAAGTATCCGAAGCATATATAAAAAATGGTACAGATATGCTTGCAGTAGCAGTACTTGACGAAGGAATGGAATTAAGAGAAGAAATAAAAGAATTTCCAATTTTAGTTTTGGGATATACTCCAGAAGATTCCTTTGAAAAAGCAATAAAAAATAATCTAACATTGACTATTTACACAGAGGAACATGGGGAAAAATTAAATGAAATAGCTAAAAAATGTGGAAAAAAACCTAAAATACATATAAAATTAGAAACAGGAATGAATCGTTTAGGATTTTTGCCTACTGAAGAGAATATTATTAAAATAAAAAATATATATAATATGAAAAATATTGAAGTAGAAGGTATATATTCTCATTTAGCCAGAGCTGATGAAACTGATAAGACCTGGGCTTATAAGCAGAAAGAGAGATTTGATATAGTTTTAAAAAGACTTGAAGAAAAAAATGTTAAAATACCAGTAAAACATTTAGCAAACAGCGCTGCTATAATAGATCTACCGGATTTTCAGTATGATATGGTAAGACCCGGGATTATGCTAACAGGTCAGTATCCTTCTAATGAAGTATCAAAAGAGAATGTGAAATTGAAACTTGCATTCAATTTAAAAGCAAGAATAGCAAACCTTAAGGAAATTGGACCAGGAGAAGGAGTAAGCTATGGGCATAAATTTGTGGCCGAAAAAAATACTAAAGTTGCTACACTGCCTTTAGGATATGCAGATGGATTGCCTAGACTTTTGTCTAACAAACTAGAAGTTGCATATAAGGGAAATAAATGTAAGAATATTGGTAGGATTTGTATGGATCAATTCATGATAGATGTAACAGGTATTAATGATGTTAAAATTGGGGACGAAGTGATAATTTATGGAGATGGTAGTAAAAACGCTATTACTCCTGACGAAGCAGCATCTATTATTGGAACTATAAACTACGAAATACTTACTATGTTGGATAGGAGATTGCCTAGAATTTATAAATAAAGAAGGTATAAAATGGGGATAAATAATAAGGAAAAAATCAGTAAAATCACATGTGAATTCAAAGATAAAAAACTAGAAAAAAGATTTTTTGAAAAAAACATGAAAAAAGATATGAAATTACTAAGAGGGTTAATTTTAATTCTAGCAGTAATATATCTTCTTTTTTTAATACCTGATTTTCTAATTTTAAGCAACTTTATCAGTTTTCAGCATACATTAATAATTAGAATAATCAATTTTGCAGCATTAATGTTTTTATATACCCATATAAAAAAAATAAAAAATTATAATTTACAAAGTTATGTGGTTTCACTTATACAAACTTCAATAATAGTATCATATTTTCTTCTAATAAGTAATCATGGGGAAAACTGGAACTACTTTATTAAAATTTTTGATATAATACTTTTCCTTTTAGTTATATATATATTACCAAATAAACTATTAAATAAATTAATAATATCAAATGTATTAAAAATAGTATTTTTTTACACTGCATATCAGAGCGCTAATATAGAAACATTAAATTTTATAGCAGGTATAGCATACACTACGATTATACATTTGGTTATATTTCTCCTATCATATAAAATCGCTTATCACCAGAGATTAAAATACTTAAGTGATATGGAATTAAAATATCTATCTGAAGTAGACAATCTAACAGGAATATATAATAGAAATAAATTAGATATAGAAGTAGGAAAATGGATAAAATTAAAACAAAGATACGGATTTGAATTATCAATTATATTTTTAGATTTTGACAATTTTAAAGATATAAATGATAAATATGGTCATGTAGAAGCAGACAATATATTAAAAAAATCTGTTAATACTATAGAGAGTGTAATACGAGAAACAGACATCTTTGGAAGATGGGGTGGAGATGAATTCGTGATTCTAATTCCTAAATCAAATAAAGCTAAAGCAGTTAAATTAACTGAGAGAATAAGAAAAAGATTAAGTGATGCAAATAAAGATTTGGAAATTCCAGTAACTTGCAGTTACGGTGTTACGTCAGTAATGAAAGAAGATAGTTTGAATAAACTTTTAGATAGAGTTGATTCTTTGATGTACGATGCAAAAGATGCTGGAAAAGATAGAATAATAAGTTGAAGAGAGGAATAAATGAAAAAAGGCGAAATATATCAAGTTAAAATAGAAGACTATAAATTTCCTAACAGAGGCTTAGGATATATAGAAGACAAGACTATAGAAGTCAAAAATACCTTGCCGGGACAGGTTGTCTCCGCAAAGATAATCAAAAAAAGAAGAGGCAAGGTTAAAGCAGAATTTGTAAAATTAGAAGAAAAGGCACCCTATGAAAGGGAGCAGCTTTGTCAGCACTTTGGTTTATGTGGTGGTTGCCTTTTGCAGACCATGCCATATAATATGCAGTTGAAACACAAATCAAATATAGTTAAAGATATTTTAAATAATATAATAGGATATGAATACATATTTGAAGATATAGTACCATCTCCGAAAAGTATAGAATACAGAAACAAGATGGAATTTTCTTTTGGTGACGAATACAAAAACGGGCCTCTTTCTTTGGGAATGCATAGGAGAGGTCGTTTTTATGAAGTTGTTACAACTTATGACTGTATTCTTGGTGATCAAGATTTCAGAGAAATACTAAAAGCAACTTTAGAATATTGCCTGGGAAATAATTACCCACACTTTCATAGAAAGAGACACATAGGATTATTAAGACACTTTGTAGTAAGAAAAGCTGAAAACACGGGAGAAATATTGGTGAATATAGTTACCTCATCTCAGGGAGAAATAGACTACAAAGGATTTAAAGACGTTATACTTGGTCTAGATTTAAAAGGCGAGGTCAAAGGAATTATTCATACCATTAACGATAATATGGGAGATGTCGTAAAAGGTGAAAAATATAACCTTATATATGGAGTAGAAGAAATAAATGAAATAATGAGCGGACTTAATTTTAAAATATCTCCTTTTTCCTTTTTTCAAACCAATACTTCAGGAGCAGAAAAGCTCTATGATGTTGTAAGTGAATATGCCGGAGACATAGAAAATAAAATTATATACGACTTATATTCTGGGACGGGAACTATAGCCCAAGTAATGGCTAAAAAAGCTAAAAAAGTTTATGGTATAGAGATATTGGAAGAAGCAGTAGAAAAAGCTAATGAAAATGCAGAACTTAACAACCTAAAAAACTGTGAATTTATAACAGGAGATGTATTAGAAAAAATAGACGAACTTAAACACTCTCATATAAATCCCGACGTTATAATATTAGATCCTCCAAGACAGGGTTTACATCCAAAAGTAATACAGAAAATATTAAGAATTCAACCGGAAAGATTTGTTTATGTATCCTGTAAACCAACCTCTATGAGAAATGACCTGCCTGTATTTTTAGAAAATGGATACAAAGTTATGAAAACTAGGTGTGTGGATATGTTCCCTCAGACTGGTCATACAGAAACAGTTGTGCTTCTGGAGAAGCTTCAAAATGTCATTCAGACGGAGGAAGAATCTTAATCTTAATTTGACCTGACTTCCAAGAATCCGACTGAAAGAAAGGATGATTGGGAAAAGAAGTCTGGGAGAGAATGTGGATGTCGGTATGAGTAAGAGCAAATTATATATGATTATGTAAATTAATATTATTGAACTTATTTTATCAACTGGCTAATATTTATTTGTGGAGGAGCTAAACATGTATAGAAATAAATTATTAATTCTAACAATAATTAACTTCATAAGTTTTTTTATATTCAAAAACGAAGTTTTTTTTGGTATTGGTGGATACGATGTATATAGATTGTCTTATATAATACCATTATATTACAATTATCTTTTTTTACCGATTATAGTTGCTTTTAGCATTACTTATCTTTTTTATAAGTTTATAAAAAGAAAGTACTCGAAAAACGACATTATTGTTATGTTAATGAATTTATCATTAGCATTATTGATTATCTTAGATAAAAATAGTTTGAGGTGGTTGAAATAATCTTGATTGTGATTCAAACTGACTCCCTATAATCCTAAAGAAAGGTTTGATTATTCTTAACCAATAAAGATAGGAAGATATAAAAATTATCTACTAAGGGTTTCATAATGGAGGAAGATAGATGGAGAAAACGATATTGAATAGAATATGTAAATGGTTTGAAAATTATGCCAAAACTTTCTACACTGACGACAATGAAATAAATACAAATATCTCTTTAAAGGAAAATCATACTTATAGAGTTTGTGACATAACACGAAAAGCAACAAACTATATGGGATTAGATAAAAACAAGAAGAATACTGCTGTTGCCATATCTCTGCTTCATGATATTGGTAGATTTGAACAATTTGCAAAATTTAAAACATTTAAGGATCCCATATCGATAGATCATGCAGAACTCGGAATAGAGATAATTGAGAAGAATAAATTACTTGAAGGAATTGACAGTATACAGCAGAAAATAATTCTTAAATCTGTAGAATATCATAATAAGATTAAAATACCAGAAAACATAGATGATGATATAAAAAAATATGCGATGCTATTAAGAGATATGGATAAGCTGGATATCTATAATGTTGTAATAGATGTTTATAGGAATCATAGTAATAGCGAAGTAGCAGTAGAAAAGGATTTAGACAGAAGTGAAAAGTTAAATAAAGATATTTTAAATGCTTTTTTGAATCAGGAGAGTATATCATATGAAGGTATTAGAAATATAAATGATGCAAAGTTGCTTAGGTTAAGCTGGATTTACGACTTTAATTATGAGTACAGCATAAAATATTTAAAAGAGAGTAAAT
>CAZNLP010000103.1:0-7080 GCA_964574015.1 uncultured Clostridia bacterium
ATCTTTTATTATTTTTTCTAATTTATCAATATAATCCATAACTATCACCTTTTCCGAATATACTTATATTGTATATGATTTAAGTGTATTTGTAAATATTGTTTTTATTTCTTTAATATTAATTAATAAATATTTTGAAGTACACTATGTTAGGGTGAACCGTATCACAAGTGATTATAAACTTTTTCTCTTTGTACTCAATTGTAAGCTTTTTGTTAATTTTTAAAAATATTTCAGTTATCTTACCTTCTTTATCTATTAATACTTTCTCAACAAACTCTTTAACTACCTTTCTTCTTTCAGCCTTTGAAGCTTTTATCATAATTTTTTTGAAGTTTTTTAATGTTTGAAATGCTTCTTGGGAATCAACATCTTCTCCTTTTTTTGTTAATTCTACATCCAACTCTTGATATTTCTTTTCTAATTTTGTTATTTCTTTATTACAATCATTTATTTTATTATTTAAATCTTTTTTAGATCCATTTTCTAGCCCTATTGCATCAAGGAAATTGTCTTTTTTCCTTTTTTCTTTTTTTATTGACTTCTCTATAAATTTTAACTTCTTCTCTAAATCGGTTTTCTCTTTTGATTTATCCCTATGCAGAGACTCTTTAACTTCTTCTTCACTTAAATTGACTGTGTATTCATCAAGTATGTTTATAAATTGCTTATCTATTTTCTTTATATTATTTGAATTTGGATGGCATCCCTTTCTATTAGTATAAGAACCACAGACATAGTAATAATATGTTTTATTATATTTTTTTTTATGAGCCTTCTGCACAGCCATTGCATGACCACATTCTGGACATTTTAGAATTCCACTTAGTAAATAGTTTGATGGTTTTCCATCATTATTGTGTTTAGGGTTATTTTTTATTTTTTTCTGTACAAGATTATATGTTTCTTCATTTATTATTCCTTTATGATCTCCATCAGCTAAAATTGGATTTTCATTTAACCCTTTTCTTTTTTTTCTCCCAGTTTTGATAATGTCCCCATCTAATCTTTCCTATATAAAATGGATTATTTAAAATATTTTTTATAGCAGTTATAGAAAATATATTATTTTTTCTTGTTTTATAGCCTAGTGAATTCAGATGCTTTGCAATAGAAAGATAACCATCACCTTTAATATATCTATCAAAAATTTCTAAAATTATTTGTTCTTCTTCGTTAATTGTTAATTTTTTTGTTGCCTTATCATAAGAATATCCTATGGGTACATAGCCACCATTCCACTTACCTTCTCTTGCTTTTTGTTCCATACCACCTTTTACTTGCATGACAATATTATCTTTTTCTATTTCAGAAATAAAGCTATGCACCATTCCTATTATTTTACTTGTAGTAATAGTAGAGTCGTAATTATCTTTTATGGATATCAGCTTTTTCCCTAAGTCTTCCAACTTTTTAGTTATAGTAAAAAAATCAGAAGTATTTCTACTAATTCTTGATATTTTCCAAATAATTACACCATCAACATCTTTATTTTCTAAATACCTCATCATGTTTATAAACTCTTCTCTATCTTCTATATTTTTACCTGAAACTCCTTCATCAGCAAAAATACCAACTAGCTCATAATTTCTATCTTTACAATAATCTTCAATGTCTTTTTTTTGATTTTCTAAAGAGAATCCATCCACTTGTCTCTCAGTTGAAACTCTAATGTATCCAATATATTTTTTCACCCTATTCGTCCTCCTTCCATATTTTTATTATATCACATCGTGTTTTTCTTCTTATAATTTATAATAATAACTCCGATTCGGTTAATATATCAGTGGTTTATATATATTTAATATACCTGAAAAAAATATGTTTGAAAAGCAATAGGTATCTAATCTTCTTTATTCTTATTTTCTATCATTGCTAAATTTTTAATTAAATTTCTTAAAACTTCTTTTTCTCTTTCTTTTCTAGCTTTATCTTCTAACTCTTTAATGTCATAATCAAATTTTTTGTTTTTTTCATTAGATTCCACAACTTCTTTCTCCTTTCTCCAAAAATCTAATTTCAAATTTTTTAATAATGTCAAAATTCACTCTATTAATTTCTCTTTTAATAATGTTGTTATTGACTTTATCGACTTTGTTTTTACTAATAAATGCTCGTAACTGCTGAAAAATAAGTGTTTGTTTTTTTAGTTATAGATTTTTGTTAGTTATTTAATATATTGTATGCATTTAGCCAGAAAATTATTCCACCTCTGTTGAGCATTATTTTGGAAAAGCTGTAAGCCTTAAAATCACAGTGTTTATTGTTTTTTTTATTAAAAAAATAAATGATAATGTGACTTTAAACATTATCGTTCAAAAAATAATTGAAAAAATTTGCTTATTTTGGAATATAAGAGTATAGAAAAGCATATAACAAAGTAGAACATCTTTAGGAATGACTCTCTGTCATACAAAAAACAGGATAAGAATTTAAAGGAGTAACAAGCAAGTTACATTAAAGACAGATTTTGAAAAAATTATAAATGTCAAGTATAAATTCCCCAAAAATGTGTATCTAAGATTCCCCAGTTTTTTTCATAGTATGTTTAATTTTATCTTTTATTCTATATGATGGACCAGATATATTAAACAAGTATGAATGATGAAGTAATCTATCTAATATTGCTTTTGTTATCATCTCATCATTACCTAATATCTGTGGCCATTTTTCAAAAGTAATATTGCTAGTTATGATGGTGGATCTTTTTTCGTATCTTCTATCTACCAACTGGAAAAATATCTTTGATTCGAGCTCTGATATCTCATTAAATCCTACTTCGTCAATGATGAGCAGTTTATATTTATAATATAGCTTCAACCTTTTTTCAAGAGATCCTTCTTGATGTGCCTGCTTTAAGTTATTAATTAATTTTGAAAATTTAATAAAATATACACTGTTTCTTTTAATTGCAACTGAATAGCCTATAGCAACAGCCAAATGGCTTTTACCAACTCCTGGATTTCCCACAAACAATACATTCGTTCCATCTTCATAAAAGTTAGAATTTATGATAGTCTTTATTTTTTCTTCTTTAATAGATGGTTGAAAAGAAAAATCATAATCATTTATAGTTTTAATGAAAGGAAATGCAGCTACTTTAACGTTATATAACTTATTGTTTTCTTACTTTGCATCTACTTCTTTATTAAGGACTTTGTTTAACCCTCTTAGCTCGGCCCCAGTTATATTATCATTGATATGTAACTCTTTTAAATAGGCATGTGCTGATTTAAGCTTTAAATATTGAAGTTTATCTAATACTTCATTAATCATTGTCATATGCTATTGCCTCCATTTCTTCAAGTATTATTGTAGGTGTAGATTCTAAAGTTAATCGTTTTTCATAAATAAGGTTATGGCTTTTTTTAATGTTTAACTTTTGATTTGTTATTTGATGCGTTGTAATGATTTTACTGTTATAATAAATAAGAAGTCTGTTGTTTTTAATGATTCTTCCTACTTTTTTACCAATAAACTGTTTGGGCACAGAATATTTGTTGGATTTGTAAGAGATTAGGGATTCGTTACTAACAGCGACTTCTTTTAATTTTAAATAGTAGGTCGACCTTATCTCTTGATTCGGTAATGGTTGAAACTTTTCTTTCTCGTATTTAAAAAGAAAAACTGGTGGAAAATTCGTTCCTTGAGATATAGATTCATTGTCTTCTTTATTTATGATTTCTAGTATCCTATGTGCATCATGTAAATCTTCATATGTTCCACCATAATTTTTTAGCTGTGCAGGTACTTTATTTTGTGTTTCAGTTTTTCCTTTTGTCTTTGGTCTACCAGGTATACAAGGTAGTATTTCTAGGTTGTAATCTTTTGCAAACTGCTGAAATTTTATATTCAACTTTGCCTCCTTTCCATTTCTCCTTGGTTTATCTACAAGGCACTTAATGTTATCAATAACTAATTCTTTAGGAACACCTCCTATTTCTTCGAATGCATTTGCTAGAAAAGATATCACCGTTTCATAAGATGTGTTAGGTACAATCTTTCTAACATTGTATCTACTATATCCTAATGTTAAGGTTGCAACATGTATAAATGTTTTTTCACCTAATTTATTTATAATAGGCACTCTTTCTTTAAGGTCAAACTGACCTTGTTTGCCTGCTTGTGTTTCAAATCTCCTTGTAAAAGCATCTGTTTTATTAGATTTATTAAACAACTTTAATAATTCATCATCTGATTTTATATATCTTCTAAATGTAGAGTAAGAACATTCAATGTCATGCTCACGTTTCATAAAGTTATATAGATGTTTTATATACTCAAAGTCTTTATAATCATCTTTTAACAACTTGACTATTAAATTCTTGTAATCGTCTAGATATTTTCCTCTAGATTTTGTAGTAGATGGTACAAATCCATTTAATGCTTTTCTAACAGTCTTACGATCAGCTCCAATAGCTTTTGATAGTTTTGAAATATTTGGCTTCATAATCACACCTTTCAAATATGCTGAAGATAAAAGTCTTACATCTTCTATTGTTTTTACTAATCCATAGTTTATACTTATTTCCATTTTTATCACCTCGAAATAAGTATAAACAAAAATGTACCCAAGTGGGGAATTTCTCCTGCACTTTTTTGGGTACATTTAGGTTAACATTTATAAAAATATTAGGAAGGCGAAAAAAACAGAGAAAAACAAAGGACATGACATTATATATTTATATAAGTCGACGTAGCAGGGTTTTGAAGTCAAAGCCTAACACAGATCAAGTGATCTGCGAGTCGAAGTCGACTCTAGCTACAGGAAGTCCTGTATATGGCAGTTTAGTAAGAACTTACCGCATCAGTCTGGTACAGATGCAAGACAATCACTTCTAATATGCGTAGCTTAGCGAAGCATATTAGAAACTGCGAAGCAGTTTGTGATTAGTCGCAGCAGCTTTAGCTGCACTCTTAAGAAAGAGTATGCGACATTTAGTGTTAAGCATTTACACTTATCCGTCTCAGTCGATATGTGAATATAGAGAAAAATTAATAAAAATATTGAATTAGCAGGCTTTAAAGAGCTATAAGAAATGAAATGGCTATGAAACGGTCATCTTATTAACTTTTTAAAATAGCCACAGCTATGCAAAAAAAATACTGGAGGTAATAAAAATGAAGAAAAAATTAAACAAGACCGGACACGGTGCAACAGATAATTTGTTAAGACAAGAAGAAAAAATTATTAGAAATATGAATCAAAATAAATTTCAAACCAGAAACAGATATATTGGTGCACAAGAAAGGTTTATCAAATTTACTGCTAAAGACTGTAACCTCCAAAAGTTAACTAATGTTAAGGATAAGCATCTTAAGAAGTATGTTGATCATCTAAAAGAAAAAGGTACAAGTGATAAGTATATAAAGACTGAACTATCTGGAATTAGATTTTTTCACAACCATACACCAGGAACAAATAATATGTTAGAAGATAGCACAGTATTTAACAAAAGAGTTGGTTTAAAATTAACTCCAGATAATAAAAACATAGACAGAGCTTGGAGTGAAAGAGAGGTAGAAGAAATGAAAGATAAAGGAATTAAGTTTAATAGAAAAGAAATAGCAAGAGTAATTGAAGCTGTAAGAGCTACCGGTTGTAGAATTGATGAAGCTTGTACTTTAAAAGATAGCGATTTAAGAAAGGCTTTAAAAGAAAATAGCTTGCATTTGACTAATACGAAGGGTGGAGTTCATAGAGATGTTCCTCTAACAGATAGGGCAAAAGAAGTATTTGAAGAAGCTCTTGAAGAAACAAAAAGAGGAGGCTATGCTTTCACTCCTGAAAAATATGTTGAAGACCATAAAATTCATTCATTTGAAAAGTCAGTACAAAATTTCATATACAACCATAGAGAAGAAATACAAGATGAAGATAGGTCTGGTTCTGCCCATAATGTTGAAGAAGATTCAAAAGGAGCTCTCACGGCTCATGGGCTAAGACATAGCTTTGCAAGGGAGCAGTACTACGATCTAAAAGATGCAGGGTTTTCTTCTGAATTAGCAAAAGAACAAGTCAGCGAAATACTAGGTCATCATAGAAGAGAAGTCACAGAAATTTACTTAGGAGGTTTAGACTAATGAAAAAATATATACATAGAAACGAAATAGAGTATTTATTTAAAAATGCTAGATTTGGAATATCTCAAGCAGAAAAAATAGTAGACTTGGTTGAAATACTTGGCAAATATATGTTTTTAGATAGGAATTTACTTGAGTTGAAGTCAAAAGAAGGTATAGGAATGTCTGCACTTGAAAAGGCCACAAAGCACGATATAATCGTTCAATTAAGAGAAGAAACTAGGGAAGGAATAAAGAATATATTTTATTTTCAGTTGGGGGTAGGAGGTAAGTACCTTCTTCAGTATATGGAAAAAGATTTTCACGATCTAATTCTCTCAGCTAACAGGAGAGAAAAAAGCAATATACTTGCTTTTAACATTTCCGCAGATAAAAAAGGATATGATATTAGCATGAGCTATAAGCAAGATAGAGATTATAATTATTTTATCTGCAAAAATAATGTGGTTTGCTACATGCCTGATTATATATCAGATAAAAAAGTAGCAGAAAGATTAATTAAAAATCAATTAAAAAATGTATCTTTTAAAAAAGCTTATGAAAATTTTAATTTTATACTAATTGATATTAAGCCTGTAATCATAGGTCCTAAGACTAAGAATGTAATTCTTTAAAAAAAAATGCATTTCAATACAAATAAGAAAAGTATTACAGATGATATGATAAAATAACTATATACAAGAATTGAAAATGTCCCAATAAGTACCCAAGTGAAAATGTTGAAAGAAAAAATAGAAAAAGCTAGGATAAATTAAGTATAATTTTTTTATTTTAAACAAAGTTACAATAGTATAAAAATAAAACCCAATAGAGTATTAGGATTCTTAGGATTTGAGGTAGTGTGAAAAGTTTTGTGTTTCGGCCTTCAAGTTAAGGTTGATAAGGAAATATTTAAAGATCAAAAGATCAATAAATCAAAATAATAAGTATTAAATTTTAGTTTTTAATTTAAATCTATTTTTACATAACCTTAATAAACTGTCAACTCGTTTATTA
>CAZNLP010000104.1:0-6980 GCA_964574015.1 uncultured Clostridia bacterium
AAATTACAGTATGGACACCAAGAACCTCTGAAAAAGTTCAATACTAGAGGAGCTTTTTTATCTAGTAAATCATATATATTAACATTATCTCCATTATAATTTTGTAGTGAAAAATTCGGAATTTTGTCCCCTTTTTTTAATGCATTATCTTTAAAATTTTCCTCTTTTAAAGTTTCGAGTTTGTTTTTAACTGCACTTTTTATATCATCTGGCATTTTTTTTGTTGATTTTGCTTGTTGTTCTAATAATTCTTTTTTTAAATTCATTTTTATCTCTCCTTATTTAATATAATTTTCAACATTTCTAAAAAAGTGTTGAGTGGTTCTATGGCTTTACTTGCCTTCATTCTTAATAACGCTCCCTGCCAACTGTTTACTATATAATTCGAAAGTTTCTTATTATTTAATGTGCCTTTTTCTTTAACTTCACTTGATTCATCTAAACTTTCACATATCAATTCCGAAATTTCATTATGAATACTTTCAACAGTATAAGCAATGTTATTATTCACATCAGCCATTTCTTCTGTAATGTTGCCGACAAAACATCCTTTCTTAAATTCATTAGCCTCTAGATGGTTAATATTATATTCATAAAATTTAATGATTCTATCTAAAGGTTTTAGCTTTTTATTTTTTAAAATTTCAAAAGATTTTGATTTAAGATTATATATATATATACTTAAAGCTTCTATTACATAATCTTCCTTACTTTTAAAATAGTAATAAAATGATCCTTTAGGTATCCCGGCCATTTTTGTTATATCATTTACACTTGTACCATTATAGCCTTTTTCATGCATCAAACTTATTGAATTCTTTATAATCTCTTCTTTTTTCATTATATTTTTATCCATATATACACGACCAGTCGTCTACTTTGCTAAACAAAGTAAAATTTTAATTTAATACCTCTAACTTGTAAATTAATAATGTTAGAGGTATTATAATTACTTTTAGTTATTCTTAATTACTTTTGCTGCCATTTTTACAGCTTCATATATTTTTTCATAACCTGTACATCTGCACAAATTGCCGGATAAAGCTTCTCTTATATCTTCATCAGTTGGCTCTGGGTTTTTATCCAATAATGCCTTTGTTGTCATTACCATACCAGGTGTGCAATATCCACATTGAACAGCTCCTGCATCAACATATGCTTGTTGAATTGGGTGAGGATTTTCTTCATCACCTAAACCTTCTATTGTAATTACTTTCTTTCCTTCAATCATAGCAGTTAATGTGATACACGATCTTATTGTTTTTCCATCAACTAAAACTGTACAAGCACCACAGTCTCCAGTTCCACAAGCTTTTTTTGTTCCGGTTAGTTTAAATTTATTTCGAAGAGTGTCAACAAGTAGTTCTTTTTCTCCAATTTCTACTTCAACCTCTTTACTATTCAAATTAAATTGAATTTTTCTAGTCAAAAGACTCACCTCCTATACAGTTTCATATGACTTCATAATTGCTCTTTCCATTGCTGCATTCAATACTGTTTCCTTCCATTCTTTAAATCTACTCTCTCTAGGATTAGCTTCTTCTGGAAAAACATCTCTTATTTCTTTTAAGGTTTCATGTATGTTTTTACCTGTTAAAGCTTTTTCAACACTAAATACTCTAACAGGTGTAGCATTTAATGCTCCTAACCCTATTTTTATTTCTTTACATATTTCTCCCTCAGTAATCATAGATACACCTATGAGTACCTTTGCTATATCCTGTCCTTTTCTTCTTGCTAATCTATAGTATCCGCTTTTTGCATTTTCTTTAGGAAGCGGAATTCTTATTTCTTTAATAATCTCATTCGACTTCATTACATTTAAATAACACCCGGTAAAAAAGTCTTCTACCTTTACATTTCTTTCACCTTCAGCACTTGCTAAAACTACTTCAGCTTCTAAAGCTATCAGCATTACATTACAGTCCGGTGCAGGAGCCGATGTAGCTAAATTTCCTGCCGGGGTAGCCACTTCTCTAATCGAAGGACTCCCTATTACTTCAACAGCCTGCATAAGTCCTGTGAATTTTTGACAGTGAGGAGATTCTAATACTTCTGAATAAGAAGCAGCTCCTCCAATAACAACACTGTCTTGATTTTCTTCAATTTTATGTAGTTCTTCAATATCTTGAATATATACTATTGCCCCAGGATCAACTTCTTCCTTAGCAATTTTCTCAATTATATCTGTTCCGCCATTTACAATTAAAGCTTCTTCTTTAAACTTATCTAATAAATTAACAGCTTCATTTAAATCTTTTGGTTTAAAAAACTCTGTAGACTTCATCTGTTCCACCTCCTAATCATCTTTCTTGTTCTTATTCTTTATAGCTTCCATTACTCTAACTGGTGTAAATGGAATAGTATTCATTCTTACTCCTATAGCATCGTATATAGCATTTCTTACAGCCGGTGCCGCAGGAATTAGTGGTGGTTCTCCTACACCTTTAGCTCCATAAGGACCTAATTCGTTATTGTGTTCAACTATAACTGATTCTAATCTTGGTAGATCTTTAGTAGTAGGGATTAAGAAATCATGAAATGATGCATTTTCCATTACTCCATCTTTCATAAACTCTTCTTCCATTATAGCCCAACCTATTCCCATTGCAGCTCCACCTTCCATTTGTCCTTCTACTGCAGATGGATTGATAGCCTTACCTACATCTATTGATAATACTGATTTTAAAATTGTAATGTCTCCAGTTTCAGTATCAACTTCTAATTCAATACCATGTGCACCAAAAGTATAAGCATGCATAGGATTTCCCTGACCATTTTCATCATATGAAGGTTGTGGTGGATACCAGGTTCCTACTGCAGCTAGAGACTCTTGATTAAGAAAAGCCTTATTAGCTATTTGTGCTACTGGCACAGATGTTTCCGGTTTGCCTACAACAAAAACTTTACCATCTTTTATATCTAAATCTCTAGGATCTTCCTTAAGTACATCTTCTGCAAATTCTAAAATTCTATTTCTAATTTTTTTACATCCATCATAAACTGCATTTCCTACCAATGTTGTTGCTCTTGATCCAACTGTAGGTCCTGCATCTGGTGATCTTCCGGTATCAGAGACATTGACTTCGACGTCTTCATACTTTATTCCAAGAGTTTCAGCAGCAATTTGAGCCATTACAGTTTGATGACCTTGCCCCATTTCTGTAGAAGATACTGAAACGTTAGCAGTTCCATCATTTTCTAAAAATACGTATGCATTTGCTCCTTCAAATAATAACGGAATGCCGGTACCATATATAAATGCTCCAACACCTTTTCCTCTTTTTATAGAGCCACTTCCTCTATCAAATGGTTCGCCCCAGTTCATTTTTTCTTTAACGTTATCTAAACATTCTCCTAATCCTAGTCCTCTGCTTTCCTTCATTACTTGTCCCCAACCAGTTGTATCTCCATCTTTAACCATGTTGAGCTTTCTTATTTCAATTGGGTCCATATTAAGCTTACTAGCTAAGTTACATATCTGACTTTCCATCGCAAAGGTTATTTGAGGAACTCCAAATCCCCTGTATGCACACCCATATGGATGATTTGTAAATACTGAATAACTTGCGGATCTTACATTAGGTACTGCATAAGTTCCTGCTGCATACATAGCTGTTCTCATTGTGACAGCATGCTTAGGAGCTTGAGCTCCTCCCATTGATACATAAGCACCTTTATCAAGTACTGTTTCAGCATCAACACCTATAATTTTTCCATCCTTTGTAGCTGCGATTCTATGTTTAATATAAGTAGCCTGTCTTTTTCCAGTTGTTCTAAATACTTCTTCTCTAGTTAATTCAAAAAAGACATCTTTCTTAGTTTTTAAAGCTAAAACTCCGGCAACTGATGCTACATCTAAAACGGCATCTTCTTTTCCACCGAAGCCTCCTCCTACAGCTGGACATTGAGTTCTTACTTTACTTTGAGGTAATCCAAATACAGGAGCAAGCACTCTTTTTGTAGCATAGACTGCCTGTTGAGGGCTTATCAAGTTTAAGCCTCCTCTTACTGGATCATACTCTGCGATACAACAATCCGCCTCTAAATAAGTGTGATCAAGCATTGGTGTTTCATATTCATCTTCTATAATAATATCAGCTTCTGCAAAGGCTTTTTCTACATCACCTTTGTTTTGTCTTATTGTAAGTAACAAGTTTCCTTTTTCTGCATCAGGATGATTCTCATGAATAAGAATAGCATCATCCTTCATAGCTTCTCTAGGGTCATCATAAGCTTTTAGAACTTCATATTCTACTTCTATAAGCTTTACTGCTTCTTTTGCTATTTCTTCGTTCACCGCAGCAACTAGTGCTACAGGATCTCCCTCATATTTAACTTTTTTTTCTGCAATTACCGGCTTGTCTTGAGATAAAATTCCATATCCATTTCTGCCCGGAAGATCTTTTGCCGTCATTACAGCTTCTACGCCTTCTAATTGTTCTGCTTTTGTAGTATCTATTTTTTTGATAATGGCATGGGGATATTTTGCAAACAAAGCTTTCGCTACAAGCATGTCGTCTCTTTTTAAATCTGATGTAAATCTAAGTCTTCCAGTAGCTTTAGCAATAGCTTCAGCTCTTTTAACCCTTTTGCCTACTACGTTAAAATCCTCTTTCACAATTTTTCTCCTCCTTTTTCTTTTGCTAGACAGACTTTCTTAAGAAAGTCTGTCTTGATATTTATTTACAACTTCTTCTCCTTTTGGAAGTATTTCAACCTTCCTCCTTAAAACGCCTTTCTCTTTTAACATTCCTCTGTCTACTAAGTATCTTAAGTCCGAAATAAGTTCCATTGCTGGAATATCAATTTTTTCTGCAATTTGTGCTGCTATTAAATCTGGGTTCGCCTTTGTATGTTTTAAAATTTTAAGCTGACTCATGTTAATTCCTTCATTTGATAAAAGCTCTTTTTCGTCATCTGTCAAATCAGATAATTGTTCTACTCCTTCATCTGTCAACAAAAAATTATATCTTTTATTTCCTGAATAAGCTTCTTTAACAATAAAACCTTCTTTTTCTAATTTTTCTGCAATATTGTTGGCTTCTGGAGCACTAACTCCTAAATTGTCGGTGAAATCTGCTAAAGTATTTCTTCCTTCACGAATGTATCCTAAGATTTTTTTTTCGTTTTTATTTAATTCCATATTTTCCTCCTATTGCTCTATTAAATTAGGGAACAAGATTTGAGATATTGATTTAGAATCATTATGTTTATCTTCAATAATTTTTTTCCATTTCTTAGTTCCAATAGCTGGTTTCATAAGTTCCTGCATTGCTTTTTTATGTTCTTCTGTCTGGAATGCTGAAACTGCTGTTTGTGCAATTCCTTCTGCCTTACTTGGTTCTTTTGGTTTGAAGTCTTCTGCACCGTAGTATTTTGGCTTAGAAGTAAAGGTTACTACTAGTGTAACAATTAATGTTACGAAGAATGCTACCCACATAGCATGAGCATACTGCGCAAGATTACCAGGAGCAAAATACCAGAATATTGTTGCTACAACTCCAATTGCTACTCCCCAAAAAGCTGCTTTAGAAGTAATTCTATTGTAGTAATGTCCTAATATCAAAATTACGGCAGTTGGTACTGAAAATGCCCAAAGTGCAGCTAATGCCAATGCAGCACTTTCTTTCCATAATAATGCTGTTACCCATGCAATTACAGCTACTGCTAATGTTATAATTCTACTTGGAAGAACTAATTCTTCAGAAGTTGCATTAGGTTTTAGGAATCTTTGATAAACATCTCTAAGTAACGGTGAGCTAACTCCTATTAAAGCTGTACTAAATGTAGACATAGCTGCCGCTGTCATAGCCACTAATAAAAATCCGTCTAATCCTAAAGGTAAAATACCTACTATTAAACCAAATGCTGATCCTGGATTGAAATTTCCGTCTCCAAATATATGAATTGCATAAAGCCCGAATCCTGCTAATAAAGTTGAACCAAATAAAAATGTTATTACACCTGATAAAAGATATCCTTTTTTTACTTCTTTTTCACTTCTTGCTCCAACAGCTCTCATCCAGTAATATTGAGCACCAAACATAGTAAGTACCCAACCAAATAATAATGACCATACACTTGGGAATCTTAAACTAAAGTCTAGTTTGCCTAAGAATGAAAATACCCTCCAGTCAGCTCCTTCTATTGATGAAAATACATCTACAGGACTTCCGTAAGTTGCTATTAAGTAGATAACACTTGCTGTTAATGCTATCATTATAACTACCATATGTGCCATGTCGGATATTGATAATGCCCAAAATCCACCAGCATACATATAGAAAGTACATAGTACTGTTATTATTAAAGTAGTACCCCAGTATGGAATTCCAGTTAAAGCTGATAAGTTAACTCCTAATCCTACAACTTGAGCAAATAAAGCTCCAAATGCTGCTATACTAGTAGCTACAGCAACAACAGTTCTTGTTCTCTCGTCGTATCTAATTTGAGCCCATTCAGGCAAAGTATAAACACCACTCCTTCTGATTGCAGGTCCAAAACTTTTACCCCAAACTCCAAATATAATTATACCGGCAGCCCATCCCCACATATACAATGAACCAACCCATAGTCCATGAGTTATTGCCAATCCACTTATCGCGGGAAGTGTTGCACCACTAAACATTATTGCCGCTAAACCTAATCCTATAGGCAACCAACTAACCTCACGTCCTGAAATAAAAAAGTCTGATATGTTACTTACCCATTTCTTTGTTATTAATCCTATTAAAACCATAAAGAAAAAATATACAATTACTTCTCCGAATAATAAGAATGTTCTAAAATCCATGTTTTCCTCCTCTTGTTTTTTATAATATAATATAAAACAACATTCGTTAAGATTTCACCCCCTTCAATTTTTTTATATATTAAATGTTGCTTTAATATTTTTAATAAATTAATTATGTAATCGTTTTCACGATAGTGAAAATTTCTTTTTTTATTAAGTTATATGAAAATTGTTCTGAAAGTCT
>CAZNLP010000105.1:0-6934 GCA_964574015.1 uncultured Clostridia bacterium
TTACCAACAATAGGAAATATTACTATCATAAAAAAGCTAAAAGTCATACTTTGAAGGGATAGCAAAGTTGCTCTTTGTTCACTTTTGATAAGTTTATTTATGTAGTTGCCCATAACAATAAATAAAACGCTTTCTACAATGGTTATCATAACAAATGATGGTACTATTAAAAAAGTGGTCATACCCCAAAAAGAAATAATACCAACTGCTGATAATATTATCAGCAGTTTTTTGAATGTAAATTTAATTTCTAATCTATAAGTATTAGCTGCACCAAAGGCAGCTGCTAAAGAACTTGCAGATAGTAAAATACCTATCTGAAATTCTGTTTGACCTTGAGATTTAAGCAAATTTTGTATATAGAAAAATTCTGTAGTAACAAATGTAGCAAAAACTTCAGCTGATATAATTAAGAAAACAATTCTTTTATCCATTTTCAAAGCATCAAAACTGTCCTTTAACTGTTTTTTAAAGGTAAGTAAAGGTGAGTCGAGATGTTGTACTTTTCCGATGGTAGGTTCTTTAAAAGTTAAAGCTTCTAAAAAAGCAGCAGAACTGAAGATTATAGCAGTTATGTAAACATACTTGTAATCAATAGTGCCTAAATAACCTCCTAAAAGTAGAGAAAAGACGCTGGCAAATTGGAAAAACACTTCGGTTTTTCCCTTTACTTTTATATAATTATGCTCTTCGTTTATTTCCTTCATACTGTCGTAAATTAAAGCTTCTCCTGCTCCTGATTCAAGATTGTACCCTATAGCTTGCAGGATAAAGCTTATGGCAAAAAATATAGTGGTATGGCTGAAAAGCATAATTAAAAAACTGATAATAGTTGCTACTCTACCTAGAAGCCTGGAAATTTTTCTTCCGTATAGATCTGCAACCATACCAGTAGGAATTTCCATAATAAAAGAAGTTATATGGAAAATTGACTCCATAATACCTATTTCAAATAAAGATAATCCCCTTGAAGCTAGAAACAGCATCCATATTCCGCTGGTAACGTTAAAGTTGTTTATAAATGTAAATATATAATTTTTATATACGTTCTTTTTTAAGTCCTTCATATTTAACCTCTCATCTTTAATCCAGATTTATTTTATTTTATATTTAATTTAATTGCAACAGATAATTGAGTTTAATAAGTGCTATTATTTCGACTATGTGTTACTAATTCGAGAGAAACAATTAAAATATTGTAAATAAAATTATATAATTCTATTGACAGTAGTGTGCGACATACAGTATAATGAAATCAAGGAAGTGATAACATGAAAGAAGAAAAAATAATTGAGAATTTCACCCAGGAGTTAAGAAGAGGGATAATTACATTAAATGTTCTGAACGAACTTATAGAACCGGAATACGGCTATTCTTTGGCTACTAAGCTTCAGGAAAAAGGAATAGAAGTAGAACAAAACACACTGTATCCTCTTCTAAGAAGATTGGAAAAACAAAATATTATTGAAAGCAGCTGGGCACTTGAGGATTCAAGGCAGAGAAAATACTACAGTCTAAATGAAAAAGGAAAGAAAATTTTGGATAAATTAATAATAGAGTGGAAAAAAATAGTAGAGTCTACAAATTATCTTTTGGAAGGGGATGAGTAAAATGAATTTGATAGACAAATATGTATCAGAAGTAAGCCGAAGACTTTGGAAAAAGAATAGAAAGGATATAGAAAAAGAATTAAAATCAACCTTAGAAGACATGCTTGAAGAGAAAGTTGGAAATAGAGAGGCAACTGAAGAAGATGTTGTAGAATTATTAAAGGAGTATGGGAATCCTAAGAAGGTTGCAAGCAGTTATAATAACCCGGATAAATTTGTTATAGGGCCGAAAGTATTTGACCTATATTTGATGGTATTAAAAATAGTTCTTGCAGTAGTTTTTGCATTAACTATTTTAGGAAGCGGAATATCTTTAGCTTTTAGTGAAACAGAAAATGTATTTCTTGAACTACTATTAATTATACCAAATATTTTATCTGCAGGAATTGGTGCTTTTGGTGGAGTTACAATTATATTTGCACTTATAGAGCATTTTAGTGATGAAGAGATAGATATAAAAGATGATGAATGGGAACCTAAAGACTTACCAGAAGCAGTAGAAGATTACGACAAAGTCAATGTATTAAGTATTATTACAAAAATTATATTAATTATTTTTGCTTTAGTAGTATTTAATTTTTATCCTGATAAAATACCGATATTCTATCAAAGTGGAGGCGATTGGGTTTTTGCATCGGCTTTAAACATGGAGGCATTAAGCAAATTTTTACCTTATTGGAATATACTTTGGATAGTTTCAATAGTTTTAAGTTTTATAATTCTCATTAAAGGAAAGTGGAATTTAATAACAAAGATTTTAGATATACTTTTATCAGTATTTTCAATAATTATTCTTGCGATGATGATAAAAGGACCTAATATTATTAATTTAAAAGAGCTAGATTTGTTAAATCCTCAGCTCGCTAAGGATTTAAGTCCGGTTTTTAGTATATTAGGAAATATGACTAAAGTGTTCTTTGGTATATTAATTTCTGTTATTTTGTTTGATATTGTAAAAAAAAGTTATAAAATCATTAAAGACAGGGTATAATATAAAAGAACTAAAAATAATAAAAAATTTATGGAGGTATTTAAATGTCAGAAATTAAAGGTACAAAAACTGAAAAAAATCTATTAAAATCATTTGCTGGAGAATCTCAGGCAAAGATGAGATATACTTTGTTTGCTGAAAAGGCTCAAGAAGAAGGTTATGAACAAATTGCTGAATTATTCAAAGAAACTGGAATAAACGAAAAAGAACATGCAAACATATTTTTCAGTTTTCTTGACAGAGGGGAAAATTTAGAAATTACTGCAGCATATCCAGCAGGCTTTGTAGGAACAACTGAAGAAAATCTAAAAGCGGCGGCAATGGGAGAAAATGAAGAACATACTGAGCTTTATCCTGAGTTTGCGAGAATAGCAGAAGAAGAAGGATTTAAAAGAGTTGCAACGGCTTATAGATTAATTTCCAAAGTTGAGCAGGAACATGAAAAAAGATACTTGAAGTTATTAGAAAACATTCAAAATGGAAAAGTATTTAGAAGAGACGGAGTATCAAGATGGAAATGTAGAGCATGTGGATATGTACATGAAGGAGAAGAAGCACTAAAAATATGTCCTGTGTGTGGTAAACCATTAGCATTCTTTGAAATTAAAGAAACAAATTATTAAAGAAGATAATAAAAGTTTTACGGCAAGACACTTATAAATAACTGAATATTAAATGGATTTTAAGGGAGCTCTGCTTGTGTATGGATTATTAAATTCTATATATCTTTAAATGATTAGCTTTGAAAATTTTAAAAGTTGACTTTTTTGATAAAAGACATAAGTAGAGCTTATTTAATTGCAGGGAGAATCTTATGAATGTTGAGGATTTAAAATGTTTTTATTAAAATTATTGTTAATATTTATTTTAGCTTTAATAGTTTTATTTATCTTAGTACCTGTTAAATATTCTATTAAGGGAACTTATTATCAGAAAATGACTGGAGATTTTATTATTTCATTGATATTTGGTGTAATTTCTTTAAATGGTTATTTTGATTCCGGGGACGTGAGTTTAACATTAAAAATTTTGAGTATAAAGAAAAATATTGATATTAAAAAATCAAATAAAAAAGAATTTGATAAGGATGATTTTTTAAAAAAAATAAAAGACAATAAAATAAAAACTTATATAAATAGAAACTCAATAGCTGATTTAATAAAAATAGTTAAGAAAATTTGGAATAATATTAAACCATCAAAAATATTTATTAAAGGTAAAATTGGATTCGAAGATCCAATGTGGACGGGAATTTTCTTTTCCCTATTGAATCAAATAATATATTTGCCGAAGGGTTTCGAAGTAAAATTAGACCCAGTTTTTAATGAACAATATTTTCAGGGTAAAGGAAAAATGGAAGGTAAAATATGTATTTTGGGTATTATGATGATTTTAATAAAACATTTTATAATAAAACCAATAAAAAATTTTTCAATAAAACCTAGGAGGGTTAAAAATGAATAGTGAGAATGATATTAAAAGCACAATTGACAACATTTTTGGAAGTCTTGAAAAATTTATACAATCAAAAACAGTGGTAGGAGAACCTATTGAAATAGGTGATATTAAGATGATTCCTTTAATCGATATTACCTTTGGTCTGGGTTCAAGTTTTGCTAATGGAAAAGATCAGGAAAGCAAACAGGGTAATTTAGGAAGTGCAGGAAGTGGGGGAAAAATTTCTACATCAGCAGTATTAATAATAAGAGGAGATACTGTAGATTTACTTCCTGTTAAAAAATCTGCTAATTTGGAAAAATTAATTGAAATGATTCCAGATACTGTAGATAAATTTAAAAAAGAAGAAGACGAAGGATAATACATTTATTAAATAAAATTAAATAATATCTTGAAATATGAATGAATTAGACATATAATAAGAAGTAACAAAACTGAATATTTTATGGAAAAAGGCAAATTCATCGAAAGATGGAGACGCAAAGACACAGGTCTAAAGGTTTTAACCTATGATGGCTGGTTTACCCTTGTTTTTTTATTTCGCAAACAGTGGGTAAACCCTACTGTTTTTTATTTTGATAACTTAAAGGGAGATGGTTAATTTGAAAAAGAAAATTTTTGTTTTAATAGTTGTTTTAATTATGGTCACGAGTATTCAAGTTTTTGCTGAAGGTGATGTTAATATTGAAAAAGCAGAAGAACTTGTAGAAGAAGCAAATAAAGATATTTATGAGCTAATCGAAAAAGCAAAAGAAAAAGCTTCAGAAAATCCTGGAGAAACTCAGGAAATAATTGCGGAACTAATTAACGAAACTGAAGAATTATCAACAGAAACTATAGAGGAAGGTGAAGAATTAGGAATAGAAATAATTTGTGAATATATTGAAGTTGATATCAACGGCATTATTGTATTAATAGATCCTTTACGTGTAGCAGGCTGGTAGTATATAATATACTATGAGAGGTGAAATAATGCCAAGAGGAATTTATATAAAAAGACATGATGAATATTTAGAAAAATTTAATCAAAATGTAGCTAGTTTAAGTCTTCTTGGAAGAGGCGACGGAACAGAAGTAATGCTACAGAACATTAAAAAAGATAACAATTCCTATATAAGTCCTGGAGAGAAACCGGAACTCATGGAGTTTTTCTATATTTTAAAAGGGATAATAGAAATAAAATTCAATTCTGAGTATAAAAAGCTTTCTAAAGGGGATTATATATATGTACACGAACTTGAACAAACGGTTCAATTCAGGACTTTAGAAGATACTCAACTTCTTTATATTACAAGCAAACCTACTTTCTTTAGTTTAAGTAAAAGCATTAACGAATTGATGGAAATATCTAAGGAAAGCCAAAAAAAAGACATGTATACCCATGATCACGGTTCAAGAGTACAAAAATATTCAATTAAAATAGCAAATGCTTTAAATTTAAATAACGACAAAGTTGAAAATATAGCTTTTGCATCTCTATTTCACGATGTAGGAAAGATACATATTCCGGACGAGATTTTAATGAAACCTGATAAATTGACAGAAGATGAGATGAACTGTGTTAAAGAGCATCCTGGAAGTGGTTATAATATGCTTCAAGAAACATATTACAAACAGATAAGTAAAATTGTTAAACAACATCATGAAAGACTTGACGGGTGTGGATATCCTGAAGGATTGAAAGAACAAGAAATAATGATTGAGGCGAAGATTATCGGTATTGCTGATGCTTTTGATGCAATGACTACTAACAGACCATATAGAAGAGCGATGACAGAAGATGAAGCTATTGAAGAATTAAGGAAAGATGTAGAATCTGGGAAATACGACAAAAAATTATTCGAAATTTTATTAGATATTATTAAGAATGAGAATAACTAGAAATATTTAAAATTAAGATGATATCATGTATAATATATTGTACATGATATTTTTAATGAAAGAAGGATAAAAAATGAGAGATAAAATCAGTACTATAACACATTTTATTGGGGCTATACTCTCTGCTGTGGGATTAGTATATTTAATATATAAAGGCATAAAAGTTGGTAATACACCCTACTTGGTAGGAAGTTTAATATTTGGGATGAGCATGGTTTTATTGTATTCTGCAAGTACTACATATCACTGGGCAAGAGTAAATGATAAAACTCTTGAGATTTTAAGGAAAATTGATCATATGATGATTTTTATTTTAATAGCTGGTACTTATACTCCAGTATTTTTAGTAGGATTAGGAGGAGTTTTTGGATTTACCCTTCTAGTAATAGTATGGACTATTGCAATTATTGGAATTGTTTTAAAAGCTTTTTGGAAGGGTATGCCGAGAAAGGTTACTACAACTATTTATATTTCTATGGGTTGGTTTTCACTAGTAGCATTATATCAATTGACAAAGACTTTACCATTACAGGGGTTGATTTTTCTTGTTCTTGGAGGCATTTCATATACAATTGGAGGAGTAATCTACGGAGGAAAATTCGAAATTTTCAATTTTAAAAACTTTGGATTTCATGATGTTTTTCACTTATTTGTTCTTGGAGGTAGTTTTTTCCACTATCTTATGGTAGTTACGTTGGTATAAAAAGCAATTAATTTGAAAGAAAGGTTAATAAATCAACTGTTAGTTCAGAGTTTTAATAGTATGTATTATTAACTCATCTGCGTATCAAAGATTAGAAAAATACAAGAAACACTCTTCGACAGGCCGTGAATGCCCTTCGGTTTGGACACGGCCTAAACGTCTCATCGTTTATTCTGTATTTCTTACTAATCTTTTCAAATGCAGATTCGTTTAATAATGTACACACTTAATTTTGATTAATGAATTTTTTAAGTTGTTATGCAGTTTCTTTTACTAATCATCTTATATTTA
>CAZNLP010000106.1:0-6897 GCA_964574015.1 uncultured Clostridia bacterium
TAAAAAAGCAATATAGAGACTGTATTGTTTTTTTTAGACTTGGAGATTTTTACGAGATGTTTTTTGATGATGCCCTAACTGCATCAAAGGTTTTAGATATAACATTAACAGCAAGAGACTGCGGTCAAGATGAAAAAGCTCCAATGTGTGGAGTACCTCATCATTCCTCAAAGGATTATATCGCTAAACTTGTTGAGAATGGCTATAAAGTAGCTATATGCGAACAGGTAGAAGAGCCGGGTAAGAGTAAAATAGTTAAAAGAGAGGTAGTTAGAACTATTACACCTGGGACAATGTCGGAACCTGAAATGCTTGACTCTAAAACAAACAACTTTTTATGCAGCATACATTACACAAAAAAATATTTTGGTATTTCTTATGTAGATATAACTACGGGAAGTCTTTATTTAACTTCTTACGATACTCCAAAAGATAAAAAAGAGCTAAATATAAAAATTTTAGCTGAAATAGATAAAATCAATCCTTCTGAAATAATATCAAATGTTGATTTTAATTTAATTTTTGATAATCACGAAAGTAATATAAATAAAAAATATAAAGATAGATATAGTAAACTTGAAACTATTAGTCACAAAGATTATTATTCTAAGTTAATTAAAGACCAATTTAATGTTATCTCTTTAGAAGCTTTAGGTATTTTTGATGAAGGAAGTAAGATAAAGGCATTAGGTCAGCTTTTGGATTATTTATACGATACCCAAAAAAGTACTCTCAAAAATATTAATGAATTAGAATATTATACTATTAACGATTATATGATTATCGATACAAATACGAGAAGAAATTTGGAATTAATAGAACCTCTTAGAAATGAAAACAAGAGTAATACTTTGTATGGAGTTTTAGACCACACAGATACTGCTATGGGCGCTAGATTACTAAAAAAATGGATAAGAGAACCTCTTAGAAATAAAGAATCTATAGATAAAAGGCTGGATGTTGTAAAAGAACTTTATAACGATGTTGTGATTTCTAAAAATTTATCAAAAAATTTGAAAAGTGTTTATGATATAGAAAGATTAACGGGAAAAGTAGCAATTGGAACATGTAACGCAAGAGATTTAGTAGCTTTAAAAAACTCTTTGAAAGTAATACCAGAAATAAAAACTGATATATCAAAGATAAGTTCTGATATAACGGTTGATATATCTAATAAAATTGATACATTAAAAGATATTTTTCTTTTGCTGGAGAATTCAATCATTGAAAATCCAAGCAATACATTAAAAGATGGAAATATTATCAAGTCCGAATATAACGAAGATTTAGATGAAATTAAAAATATTTCTAAAAATGGTAAAGATTGGATTTTAAACAAACAAAAAGAAGAAAGAGAAAAAACTGGTATCAAAAAATTAAAGATAGGATACAATAAAGTATTTGGTTATTATATTGAAGTAACTAAATCTTATATAGATAAGGTGCCTGATAGTTATACTAGAAAGCAAACTCTATCAAACAGTGAAAGATACATTACACCTGAACTTAAAGAAATGGAATCTAAAATTTTATCTGCTGAAGAAAAAATAAATAAACTTGAGTATGAAATATTTGTAGATATAAGAGAAGAGCTGAAAAACAATATTAAACGAATGCAGAAAACAGCTCAGTATTTATCGATGGTTGATGTTTTAAATTCTTTTTGCAAAATAAGTATGAAAAACAACTATACTCGACCTGTAATCAATACTGATGGTTATATAGACATAAAAGATGGAAGACATTGTGTAGTTGAAAATATGCTTAAAGACGAAAATTTTATACCTAATGATACCTTTTTAGATAAAGATAAAAATAGATTTGCGATTATAACCGGTCCTAATATGGCAGGTAAATCTACTTACATGCGCCAGGTAGCTTTAATTAGCATAATGGCACATATAGGTTGTTTTGTACCGGCTGATAAAGCTGACATATCAATATTAGATAAAATATTTACAAGAGTTGGTGCATCAGACAATCTATCCCAAGGTCAAAGTACTTTTATGGTTGAAATGTCAGAAGTCTCCTACATACTTAAAAATGCAACTGAAAACAGTTTAATTATATTGGATGAAATCGGGAGAGGTACAAGCACCTACGACGGTCTAAGTATTGCATGGTCTGTTACTGAATATATCGCTAAAGAATTAAAATCAAAGTGTATGTTTGCAACCCACTATCACGAGCTCTCAGAACTTGAAGATAAAATAGAGGGAGTTAATAACTATAAGATTTTAATAAAAGAATCTGGAGAAGATATAATTTTCTTAAGAAAGGTGTCTAAAGGAAGTATAGATAAAAGCTACGGTATAGAGGTAGCCAGACTAGCTGGATTACCGTACAGTGTTATAAATAATTCTTTTAGAATATTAAATAGCTTAGAAGAAAACGATTTGAATAAAAATAATAAAAATTTAAAAAATGTTAAAACTGAAGTTGTTAGCGATAAAGAACAGATTAATTTTTGGAACTTTAAAAACAAACATAAGGATTTTATTGAGGAGAATGTTTTAAATATAAATATAAATAAAATTACTCCAATAGAAGCATTAAATATATTAAATGAGATTGTTGAAAAATCCGAAGAATTGGGTGAATAAAATGATTAATAAATTAGATTCCTTAACTGTAGATAAGATAGCAGCAGGAGAAGTCGTTGAAAGACCTCTTTCAGTTGTGAAAGAATTAATTGAAAACTCTATTGATGCTGATGCTGATGAAATAATTGTTGAAGTTAGAAATGGTGGCAAAACTTATATAAGAGTAACCGATAATGGAAAAGGAATAAATAAAAATGAAATATCTAAAGCTTTAAAAAGACATTATACCAGCAAAATAAGTAAAATTGATGATCTTGATTATCTAAAATCCTTAGGATTTAGAGGGGAAGCTTTAGCAAGTATAAGTTCGGTATCTAAGGTTGAAATAACAACTAAAGAATTAAAAGATGAGACAGGTATCAATATTTTATACAAAAATAATGAAATTATATCTCAGAAAGAAGTAGGATGTATAACCGGAACAACTATCATTGTAAGAGATTTGTTTCACAACCTTCCTGTAAGAAAGAAGTTTTTAAACTCCGACATTTCTGAAGGGAATAAAATAACAAATTTGATTACAAAAATGGCTTTGCTTAATAAAGATATAACTTTTAAATTTATTAGAGACAGGAAAATTATTTTTAACACTCCAAAAAATACTTCGTTAATTAACAAAATAACTACTTTATATGGTGAAGATTTTTCTAAATCCTTAATAAGAATAGAAAGTGATGAAGATAACAAATATGAAGTGGCAGGTTACACAACCGATTTAAACTACTTTAGAGGAAACAGAAGTCATCAAATGGTATTCGTCAACGACCGATATGTTAAAAGCCCTAAAATAGCAGAAATAGTCGAAGAAAACTATAACACAGTAATACCGTCTAATAAATTCCCCGGGTTTATCTTATATATTTACACTGATCCTAAAAATATAGATGTAAATATTCATCCTCAAAAGTATGAGATTAAATTTAAAGATTTTGATAATTTAAAAAAATCTCTAAATAAGGTTTTATCTTATAATCTAAATAGAAAAATATTTTCTAAACGATATAAAGTGAATGAAGATTCTGGAGAATTTTTAGATTCTAAATCAAATATAAAAGAAAGTACTGAAGACATTTTAAATTTAGATGAGAATTCTAAAATAAACGAAAAAATAAATTCAGCTGTAGAAAAGGATTTAAATTCAGATAAAAATAAATCAAACTACTCCTATGAAAATATTGATTTTTTTGAAAACAGAAGTAATTATAAAAGAGATAATGACTTGATCAATTTTAACAATCTTCATTATATAGGCTATATTTTTGATACCTATATACTTTTTCAAGACTTTAAGAAAAGAGTACTCTATATTTTAGATCAGCATGCTGCTCACGAGAGAATTAATTATGAAAATTATTTAGAAAAATATAGAGAAAGAAAGATCAATACTCAAGAAATATTAATACCTATTAAAGTAAGTCTTTCTTCTTCAGAATACAGTAAAGCAATTGATAATAAGGATTTGTTTGAAGAATTCGGTATGGAAATAGAAAGTTTTGGCAGCAACACTATTATTATTAGATCTCTGCCTTCTTTTTTAAAAAATGCCGATTCTAAAAAACTGTTTTACAGCCTATTGGAAGGACTTAACAGCTATGATAAAAGCAGTATTGAATTAGATTCACTAATTAAAAAAGCTTGTACTGATTCCGTGAAATCTGGAGATATACTTTCGAAACAGGAAATAAATAATTTGATAGATGAATTGTTAGAATGTGAAAAACCTTATACATGTCCCCACGGACGACCTATCATTGTGGAAATGGATGAAAAAGATTTAAAAAAATTATTTAATAGAATTAAAAGTTGAGGAATGATTCGTAATGGTAAAAGATAAGTTAATAGTAGTTTTAGGACCTACTTCTGTAGGTAAAACAAAGGTTTCTGTTGATATAGCAAAAAAAATAAATTCTGAGATTATTTCAACTGATTCAATGCAGATATATAAAAAAATGGATATAGGTACGGCAAAAATAACTGATCATGAAAAAGAAGGTATAAATCACCATATGATAGACTTAATCAATCCTGATGGGAATTTTACCGTGTACGATTATCAAAATTTATCATTAAAAATTATTGAAAGTATGTTAAAAGATAATAAGACACCTATATTAGTAGGAGGAAGTGGTTTATATATTAATTCACTGCTTTACGATTTAGATTTTAATAAAGTTTCATCTGATGAAGATATAAGAAATAAATACTATAATATAAAAAACCAAAAAGGTAAAAGTCATTTATATGATATTTTAAAAGAAAAAGACCCTGAAGCAGCTGAAAAAATTCATCCTAATAATGTGAAGAGGGTAGTTAGAGCCTTAGAAGTTATAGAAATTACAGGAGAAAAATACTCTAAAAACAGTAGCTTTAGAAAATATTCAGATAAATACGATTTTATTATAATAGGTTTGGAAATGAACAGAGAATTGCTGTATAATAGAATTAACTTAAGAGTTGATGCAATGATTGAAGAAGGATTAATTGAAGAAGTTAAAAAACTCTACAGCGAAGGCTACGACAAGTCTTATCAATCTATGCAGGCCATAGGATATAAAGAAATCATTGATTATTTAGAAGGCAACATTTCTAAAACAGAAGCTGTAAGATTAATTAAAAGAAATACCAGAAGGTTTGCCAAAAGACAAATCACCTGGTTTAAGCCAGACGACAGGATTGAATGGTTCGACATGTCTGACTACAAGAACAACTATAATAGTACATTAAATAAAATATTATTATATATAAATGAAAGGGGAGTTAAAATTGAAGCAGAACATTAATTTACAAGATACCTTTTTAAACAAAGCAAGAAAGGACAAAATTTCTTTAATAATTTATTTAACCAATGGTGTTAAATTAAACGGATTGGTACAGGGGTTTGATAATTATGCTATAGTTTTTGAATCTTTAGGGAAACAGCAGCTAATATATAAACATGCAATATCTACAATAGTATCAGAACAAAAAATAAATCTACAGGAAAATAATTCATAGGAGCTTTAAATTGACATACAATAATTTATGTAAACTTTATAACGTTAAAAAAGAGATTTTGGATGAAATTAAAGCCTCCGAAGCTGATCTTGAATCAAAGTTTAAAGAATTAGAATCAATTCAAGAAAATAATTTTTATAGAGTAGTAAAGGCATTACAGGATAATAGTGTTAACTACAGTCATTTTTACTGGAATACCGGATACGGTTACAGTGATAGTGGAAGAGAGGTAGTTGAAAAAGTATATGCTGATCTGTTTGGAACTGAAGATGCAATTGTTAGACCTATAATTGCCTCCGGGACACATGCTCTTTATCTAACATTGTCGGGATTACTCAAGTATGGCGATGAAGTAATATCAGTGTCTGGAGACCCTTACGATACTATGATGACAATTTTAGGAGAAAGTGGTAATGAAAGCAACAACCTCAAAGAATTAGGTATAAAATACAGTAAAATTAATTTATTGGATAAAGGTAAATTTGATTATGAAAGTATAAAACAAAAAGTTTCTAATCAAACAAAAATGATATTGATTCAAAGATCTATGGGGTATACTTCAAGAAAAAGTCTCTTAGTTGACCAAATTGGTGAAGTAATAAATTTTATTAAAAAAATAAATAAAAATATCATTATAATGGTGGATAACTGCTACGGAGAGTTTGTCGAGGAAAAAGAACCTAGTCATCTTGGAGCTGATGTAACTGTAGGATCACTAATTAAAAATCCTGGTGGAGGTTTAGCCTTATCTGGGGGTTATATAGTCGGTAAAGAAGATATAATTAGCAGAATTGCTAATAGGATGACTTCTCCTGGAATTGGAAAGGAAATAGGTCTAATGTTTGATCAAAGCAGAAATATTCTTCAAGGTTTATTTTTAGCACCTAGGACCACTATGTCAGCTTTAAAAGGATCAATTTTATTTTCACATGTTTTTAAAAAACTTGGATACGAAGTTTTTCCTGAGCCCTATGACAAAAGGGGAGACATAATACAAAGTATTATATTTAGAGATAAAGATAAATTAACTACTTTTTGCGAAGAAATACAAAAAGCATCTCCCGTAGATAGCAATGTTAAACCTATCCCTTGGGAAATGCCTGGTTACGAAGATAATGTAATAATGGCAGCCGGTACTTTTATACAGGGAGCTTCAATTGAGCTTAGTGCAGATGCCCCAATAAGAGAACCTTATATTGGATTTTTGCAGGGTGGTCTTGTGTATGAGCATTCTAAACTGGCTTTAAGCTTAGTTTTAAATAAAATTTTAGATTAAAAAAAGGGCTAAGCCCTTTTTTTT
>CAZNLP010000107.1:0-6752 GCA_964574015.1 uncultured Clostridia bacterium
TCTTCTGTTCCTGCTGAATACACTTCTAATATATCTCCACCTAACTCTTTGGCCCATCCTTCTGCCATCTGAGATCTGCAAGAGTTGTGAACGCATATAAATGCAACTTTTATTTTATCCATGATTTTCTCCTTTTATTTTTTCAAAAAATTCAAAACTTTTTCTTTATCTTCTCTTATTATCGTACAGGTCATCGAGCTATTTTTGTATTTATTTAACCTTTCCCTATCTTTATTAAATATTGTTTCTTTTGGGAATTCCTGTTTTAAATACTCAATCAACATATCATCTGTTTTATTTTTGTTAATTTTATAATGAACCCAGTTTCCATCTTTGTAAGATTCAATAAATGATAAGCTTTTAATTTTATTTAAATGTCTTGATGTATTAGACTGGCTTAGTTCTAATATCGTCTCTATTTCACAGGTGCATAAATCCTCATACATTATTAAATTCAAAATTCTTAACCGGTTTTCGTCTGATAACAATTTAAATTTACTTGTTATATCCATATTTATCCTCCATTTCATATTACTGTATAATCATATAGTAATATAGCTTAGCTTTTTTGTCAATAGATTTATATAAAAAAACCAACTACATAATCTAAACTATAGTTGGTTCATTCTTTGTATCTAAGATATATCCGAAGTTTCTAAAACTCAAATATATTTTAATATTTAATTTAGTCCTGTTATATTAGCAAGTATCCAAAAGCATTAAATGTATATCCAATTATTAGAATACCTATCGTTACTATTCCTGCAAATATCACAAGCAGTTTCGTTTTTACTACTTTTTTAAGTAGTATCATAGATGGTAGGGATAGTGCTGTTACAGCCATCATGAATGAAAGGGCTGTTCCTATTCCTACACCTTTAGAAACCAACGCTTCAGCTATTGGTAGGGTGCCAAATATATCTGCATACATCGGAACTCCCGCTACTGTTGCAATTAGTACGGAGTACCATTTATCCTGGCCTAAAACTGCTGTTATAATACTTTCAGGAATCCAATTGTGTATAGCTGCTCCTATTCCTACACCTATTAATATATACAGCCATACTTTATTTATAATATCTAATACCTGATCTTTAGCAAATTCTATTCTTTCTCTTCTTTTCATGCTTCCGTCATCATCTTGTATCATTTTATTGTTATATACAAATGACTCAACATATTTTTCCAGTTTAGCTTTGCTTATTATAGTTCCTCCTATGACTGCAAGTATCAGTCCCACTACAACATAAGCTATAGCTATACGCCAGTTAAATATACTTGCTAAAAGAAGTACCGAAGCTAAATCTACTAAGGGAGATGATATGAGAAATGAAAATGTAACTCCTATAGGTAGTCCTGCACTTGTAAATCCAATAAATAAAGGAATCGATGAACAGGAACAAAATGGTGTAACTGTACCTAATAAGGCTGCAAATATATTAGCAATAATACCATCGTGTTTTCCTAAGATTCTTCTAGTTCTTTCCGGAGGAAAAAAACTTTGTATATAAGATATTGTAAAAATAAGTACCGAAAGTAGTATAAATATTTTTGCTACATCGTAAATAAAAAAATGTATACTTCCACCAAGTTTTTGAGTTATACTTAGTCCAAATACATTTTCAACTAAAACTCTAACTAATTCATATAACCATTCCATTTTTAATAGTTGGCTGTTTAACCATTCTAATACAAACATCTGTCTATCTCCTTTTTAAAGCTATTTGTTTTAAGCATTACCGCTGCATATATTACTGAATTTATCTTTATCCTTTAATTTATCTCTATCAAAACCAATTTGAGGATAATCTTCAATATTATTCAATATATCATCTAATATTTTATTTAAGATTTTGTTGTCCTTTCTCAATGTATAAAATACGTATCTTTCTTTTCTTTCATCATTAACTAAACTTAAATCTCTTAACTTAGATAAATTCTTAGATATTCTAGGTTGAGGTGCCTCTAGTACTCCTGAAAGCTCACAAACACACAGCTCTTCCTGATATAAAAGTAATACCATTCTTAATCTCGTTTCATCTGATAAAATTTTAAATATATTTGTTAGTTTATCCATAGCCTGCTCCTTTTTTTATATATGCATATATGCACAAATGGGAATATGTGTATATATTACTATTATGATATTCTTTTGTCAAGTATGTTTATTAATTTTACTCAAAAAAAAAGAAAAAACTAAAAATTATCTTTATATAATTAGTTTTTTACTTCTTTAAAAATTATTATTCTTTTCGAATCTCCAGGCATCTATAACCATATCTTCTATGGTTTTTTTTGATTTCCAACCTAATTCTTTCTCTGCTTTTGTAGGGTCGGCATAAGATGCTGCTACATCTCCCTCTCTTCTTCCAACTATTTCATAAGGTACTTCAATCTTGTTTTCTTTTATAAAAGCATCAACTAATTGAAGTACTGAGGTGCCTTTTCCTGTACCTAAGTTGTATATATTTATTCCCTTTTTTTGTTTCTCCATAGCTGCTGTATGTCCTTTTGCAAGATCAACTACATGAATGTAGTCTCTCACTCCAGTCCCATCTACAGTATTGTAGTCGTCTCCAAAGATTCTTAGTTTTTTTAATTCTCCTTTAGCTACCTTATTTATATAAGGCATAAGGTTGTTTGGTATTCCCTTCGGGTCTTCTCCGATAAATCCACTCTCATGAGCTCCAACAGGATTAAAATATCTGAGTAAACTTACAGAAAAATTTGGATTAGCCTTAGCTGTGTCTTTTAAAATTTTCTCGCTCATTGCTTTTGTTTCTCCGTAGGGATTGGTTCTTGGAAGAAGTTCCATATCTTCTTTTAATGGTGATTCATTATCTCCGTAAACTGTGGCTGAAGAGCTGAAAATAAATTTATTTATGCCATATTTAAGACATAAGTTACTCAAGTTTATTGTAGAAACTAAATTGTTGTAATAATAGTCTAAAGGTTTTTTTACGGACTCTCCTACTGATTTAAATCCTGCAAAGTGTATAATCCCCTCTATTTTATTTTCAATAAAGATTTCTTCAGTATCTTTCTCATTAGTTACATCTATCTTATAAAAGACCGGTTTAACCTCTGTTATTCTTTCTATTTTATCTAAAGTATTGATTTTACTGTTTGATAAATTGTCTGCTATTATTATATTGTGATTGTTTTTTATTAATTCTACACAGGTATGACTGCCTATATATCCTAAACCTCCAGTTACAAGTATATTCATCAACTATCACTCTCATCTTCTTTCCGTATTTGTTTTTTTTGTTTTAACATTTTTGCATTTAATAAATATCTACCGACTACTCCTCCTATTACCAAAGATCCTCCTATGAAGGTCCACATCCCCGGTATTTCTCCGACAAATATTACTACCCAAATTGGATTAAGAAGAGGTTCTATCACCGGTATTAGTGAGCTTTCAAGAGCAGAAAGATGTTTTACTGCATTTGTATAAAATACATAGGGTAATCCCAGTTGAATTGACCCTAAAAGTATTAATCCCACCCAGCTCATAGCTGAAGGCATAGACTGAAACATAAACGGCAGGGTTATTAGTCCAGCCAAAATATTTCCTAAAAATACAGATTCTATAGGACTTGAATCTTTTTGTTTTCTAAGCATCATAACCATTATGGCAAAAGATAATCCGTTCATCATACCTAAAAAATTTCCCAAGAAACTTTCAAAACTCAAATCATCGAAGAAAAACAGTATCATTCCTATAAAAACTAATGCTATAGAAGCCCAGTCTACTCTTGTGATTTTTTCTTTTAAAAAGAAATAGCTGAATATACCGATATATATTGGTGATGTATACTGAAGCAAAGCAGCATTTGCAGCTGTTGTTAGTTTTGTAGCAGCCACAAAAAATATCATAACAAAGGCATAGGCTACTGCTCCTCCTATTTGAGGTTTAGACCAGGTAATTTTGGGTTTCTTAAGATATATTAAAATAACTATAGCTGCTATAAAGCTTCTCATGCCAGCTATTGCCAGTGCATTCCATTCGACTAATTTAATTAAAACTCCGCCTAAACTCCATAATACAGCAGTTGCTACCATTAGTATTCTTGCTTTTGAGTATAAATTCATATTGTAAAATCTCCTTATGTTCAAGTATTTAGTAATAGAATATCTAAAATTTAAATATATGTAAAGACTTCAATGGTTAATAATGTATTATTTTTTACTTTTACCTGCCGTAGAGTTTAGTCATATAAAATACTTTTTGAGATAGTTTTTTATTTATATCTTCTTTATTTATTCTCCACTTCCAGTTTTCTCCTGTGGTCGCAGGAGTATTCATTCTGCTTTTGTTATCAAGATTTAATATGTCCTGCATAGGGATTACAGCTGTATCTGCTGTTGATGCCCATGCTTCCTTTGCTAATTCCCAACTTGGAGTTTCATTCTTTCTTATTTTAACATAATCTGAAACGTATTTTCTTTTCTCTTCATCGAGATTGTTAAACCAACTTTTTGTAGTTTCATTGTCATGAGTCCCTGTATATACAATTGAATTTTTATCGTAATTATGAGGTAGGTATTGATTATCAGAACTACCATCAAAGGCAAATTGAAGTACTTTCATTCCTGGATATCCTGTTTTTTTAATTAGTTCATTTACTTCCTCTGTTAAATATCCTAAATCTTCAGCAATTATATCTAAATTACCGAGTCTAGTGTTTATTTCTTTAAAAAGTTCTATACCTGGTCCCTTTACCCACTTTCCTTTTACTGCATTTTCGGACCCTTTCTCTACTTCCCAGTAGGATTCAAATCCTCTGAAATGATCTATCCTTACAAAATCATATATTTTGAAGCTGTGTTTAATTCTTTTTATCCACCAGTCGTAGTTATTTTTTTTCATAACTTCCCAGTTATATATTGGATTCCCCCAGAGCTGTCCTACTTTTGAAAATGCATCTGGTGGTACTCCGGAAACTTTTTCAGGCTTGAGATTTTTATCCAGTTTAAAAAGCTCAGGATTAGACCATATATCGGCATTATCTTCTGCTACATATATAGGTAAATCCCCAATTATTTCTATATTTTTATCATTAGCATATTTTTTTAGCTTTTTCCACTGTTTGTAAAAATAGTACTGAGTGAACACCCAAAAATATATTTCTTTTTTATTATTCTCTTCAAATTCTCTTACCTCTTTTGAATTATACTTTCTGTACTTATCCTGCCATTTTATCCAAGATTTATTGTTGTGATAGCTTTTCAATGCCATAAAAGTTGAGAAAGGTTTAATCCAGAACTCTTCCTCAAGATAAAATTTTTCAAGATTTCCTATTATATATTTGTATGAACTGCTGTAAACCTCTCTAAGTACTTTGTACTTATTTTTATAAAGTTTTTCATAATCAACTTCCTTAGTATTATCTCCTAAGTCGATTTGCTCTAAATCTTTTTGATTTATATATTTTTTTTCAATAAATTCATCTAAATCTATGAAATAGGGATTTCCTGCAAAGGCTGAGAAACTTTGATAGGGTGAATCTCCATAACTTGTTATACCTAAAGGTAGTATTTGCCATTTTTTTTGAGATGATTCTTTCAAAAAATCAACAAAATCATAAGCTTCTTTTCCAAAATCTCCGATTCCGTATTTTCCTGGTAGAGATGATATATGCATTAATATTCCACTTGATCTTTTCATTTTTATCCTCATTTCTCTTTATAACTTATATATATTATACATTAAATTATATAAATGTATAAACAAGTTACTAAAAACAAAAAAATAATTTACATTAAATAAATACTTAAATATAAATTAAGTATTAAAATTATACTAAATATAATGTATAATTAAAATGTTATCATTTTTAAGAATTTTCTATGTAAATTTATATTTATATTATTGTGTGAATAAAATATCGTAATTGGAGTTTTAAATATTAATATTTTGTAACATTTAGGAGAGATCATATGTTTGAACCAATAAAAAACAAAAAAATTTACCAGCAGGTAAGTGAAGAAATTCAAAACATGATATTAAATGGTGAGTTAAAGCTTGGAGATAAACTCCCTGCTGAAAGAAAAATGGCTGAAATGCTTGATGTTAGTAGAACATCAGTAAGAGAAGCTCTCAGATCCTTAGAGATTATAGGTATTATCGAGAGTCGACAGGGTGAAGGTAATTTTATATCTGAAAACTTTGATAATGTTGGTTTAGAACCTTTGTCTTTGATTTTCACTTTAAAAAACGGCAAGTTTAAAGATATATTAGAGATAAGAAATATTTTAGAAATTGAGGCTGCAGGTCTTGCAGCAGAAAGAATAACAGAAGATAGAAAAAAAGTTTTAACGGGATTATTAGATCAGCTCATCAATGCAGAAAATGAAACCAAAAGAGTTGAAATTGATAAAAGCATACATTATAAAATAGCTGAATACACTAACAATATTTTGATTTTAAATGTTCTTGAAACTATATCTTCCCTTATGACTTACTTTATAGAAGATGCACGTATAAAGATAGTAAACAACCTTAAAGTGGAAAGTTTACTTGAAGATATGCATAAAAATATTGTTAATTCAATAGTCTCAGGAGATAGAAAAAAAGCACGAAAAGCAATGAAAGAGCATTTTGATAATGTATATTTAAGCATAAAGGATAATGAAGAATTCGACAATTAATAAAAAGTTGGAAAAAGAGTTGGTTTATAAAAACAGCTCTTTTTTTGTGAAGAAAATAACATATGTTGAAAAAAGGAAAAGGTTATCATATAATT
>CAZNLP010000108.1:0-6623 GCA_964574015.1 uncultured Clostridia bacterium
TCAAAAATCTTATGAAGAATATATTGATTCTTTAAAAAAAGATGGTATACTGTTAGTAGATGAAAGTGTTGAGGTAGATAATACAATAGATGCAAAAATTTATAAATTACCTATAATAGATACAGCTGTAAAGAAGTTGAAAAAACCTATGGTCGCAAATATAGTTTCATTAGGTGTTATATGCAGTCTTGTAGATATTATCGATGAAGTCTCTTTAGAAAAAGCTATATTGAATAGAATACCTCCTGGAACAGAAGATGTTAACAGAAAAGCTTTCAAAGAAGGACTAAAACTATATAAAGGATGATGGTATGAATGTAGACAAAGGTGAAGACCTTATTAAAGTAATAGAAAATAACTTTTATAATTTTAGTAGAGGACAAAAATCTATAGCAAGATTTATAATTGATCATTATGATAAGGCCGCTTTTATGACAGCTGCTAAAATAGGTCAAACTGTAGATGTAAGTGAATCTACTGTAGTTAGATTTGCAACTACATTAGGGTATTCAGGTTTTCCGGAATTACAAAAAGCTCTTCAAATAATGACTAAAAATAAACTTACAACAGTACAAAGGCTTACTTTAGATGACGATACTGAAAATTCTAAAGAATTCGTAGAGAAAGTTCTTAAAAATGAAATTGCAAGCTTAAAAAATTTGGCTGATAATTTAGACCAAAAAAAACTAGATGAAGCAACGGATTTAATCTTTAATGCAAACAAAATTTATATTATCGGTATGAGAGTTTCATATACTTTAGCATTATATTTAGGTTTTTATCTTGATGTAATAATGGCAAATGTAAAGGTTATAAATTTTGGATCTTTTTCATTATTTGAACAGCTTGTTAGGATTTCTGAAGATGATTTATTAATTTGCGTTAGTTATCCAAGATATTCAAAACAGACTATCGATGCTGCTAATTTTGCAAAAGATAGAAATGCTAAAATATTAACTATTACTGATACGGAATCATCTCCATTTTATACAATGTCGGATGTGGCTTTATTAGGTAAAAGTAACATGGCTACTTTTGTAGATTCATTGGTAACACCGATGGCATTGATTAATTCATTAATTGTAAATATCGGACTTCGTGAAAAAGACGATATAGTAAAATATTTTGATTTATTAGAAGAAGTATGGGAGAAGTATAGTATTTACAACCAGGATTTCGATAAAAAAGATTAGAATTAAAGGGATAGCCGGTTACTATACCGGTTATTTTTATTTTATGTTGTTTTAATTTCGTTTTTATAATATAATGTTAAAGGTGATTTTATGAATAGATATACTATAAGAGGTGCAACAACAGTTAGCAATAATAATGAAAAAGACATAGAAAAAGAAACAATATATCTTTTAGAAAAGATTTTTGAAGAAAATTCTTTAGATAGTTCAGATATTGAATCTATAATTTTTACATGTACAAAAGATATAGATGCTGTTTATCCTGCAAAATTCGCAAGAAAAATTGGATTAACTGATGCTACACTATTATGTATGCAGGAAATGAATGTGAAAAACAGTTTGGAAAAATGCATAAGAGTTTTGATTTTTTTAAGGAATAATGTTAAATTAAAAAATGTAGCTCATATTTATTTAAACAATGCAAAAGTATTGAGAAAAGATTTATAAAAAGGAGCACAATATTAATGATAATAGCAATTGATGGTCCGGCTGGTTCGGGAAAAAGTACCGTTGCTAAAAATTTAAGTGAAAAATTAGACTTTACATATTTAAGTTCAGGAAAAATATATCGAATTATAGCATATCATCTTTTAAAAGAAAATATCGATACTGATAATGTTGAAAAAATTAAAAACGAAATAGATAATATTGTTATAACTTATAATAAAGAACTTTATCTAAACAATGCAGCTGTTGAAAGCAAAATAAACACGGAAGTAATCTCAGAACAGACTTCAAAAATTTCTAGACATAGTTTCATTAGAAAATATGTAGATAAAATTATAAATTCAATATCTCAAGATAGAGATATTATTATGGATGGAAGAGATATTGGTACAAAAGTTTTTCCTAATGCTGATTACAAATTTTATTTAATAGCTTCAGTTGAAGTCAGAGCAAAGAGAAGATTTAAGGAATTAAATGAAAAAGGTATAGATGCTGTCTATGATGAGGTCTATAATGCTATTAAAAAAAGAGATTATAATGATTCCAACAGAGAGATAGCCCCTTTAAAAAAGGCCTCTGATGCTGTTGAAATTGATTCAAGTGATATGTCGGTAGAGGAAGTAGTTGATGAAATGCTAAAAATCATCAATTCTGATTAGGAGGATTTATATTGTTTTATACTTTTGCAGTTGTAATTGTAAGATTTGTTTTTAAGATTTTATTCAGAGTTAAAGTTCACGGAAAAAATCAAAATATTGATATGGGAGATAATAACTACATAATATGTGGAAATCACTCATCTATGTTTGATCCTCTTTTAGTAGCAGTTACTCATAACAACCATATTAGATACATGGCTAAAAAAGAACTTTTTGATAATATCCTATTAAGATTTATTCTTAATAAGCTTAGAGCATTTCCTATTGATAGGGAAGGTAATCCTTTAACCGCTATAAAAAATTCTTTGAGAATATTAAGAAATAATGAAATACTTGGGATGTTTCCTGAAGGTACCAGAGTAAAAAAGCCAGAGGAATCAAGTGCTAAAGGTGGTATAGCCGTTATAGCTATAAAGTCTAAAAAGCCAATTCTACCTGTATATATTGATTCAAATTATAAACTTTTTGGTAAGGTAAATATCTACTATGGCGATTTTATTCATTTAGATAATTACTTTAACAAAAAATTGGATTCTGAAGATTATAATGAAATTAGCGAAAATATAATGAATCAAATATATGGTTTAAAGGAAGATTTTAATGGCTGAAAAAGAAATAATGAAGGCTGAATATTTAGGAACCTGTTTCGGTGTAGAAAGAGCCTTAAAAATAACAGAAGAGGCTTTAGAAAAAGAAAAAAATGTATATAGCTACGGTGACTTGATACACAATAATGATGTCAAAAACGAACTTGAAAAAAAAGGTTTGATAGTAATAGAGGATATCAAAAGCATTAAATCAAATGACCCGAAAAAAATTATATTTAGAAGTCATGGTGTTGGAGAAGAAATATATAAACTTGCAAAAAATAATAATATCGATATAATAGATGCGACGTGTCCTAAGGTAAAAAAAATACACAAAATAGTTAAAGACTGTTATAATAAAGGTTATGAAATTATTATTTTTGGAAATAAGAATCATCCTGAGATTTTAGGTATAAAAGGATGGGCCAAAGAGAAAGCATTAATATTTAAAGACTTGTCTGAATTTAAAGACAAAGAAGATAAAATCAAGAATCAAAAGTTATGTGTGGTATTTCAAACTACATATAATCTAAAAAACTATGAATCAATAAAGACTTATTTTGAAAAATATGATAAAATAAAGTTTCACAGTACAATATGTAGCGCAACTGTTCAAAGACAAAATGCATGTAGAAATTTGGCGCAAAAATGTGATACAATGATTGTAATAGGTGGTAAACACAGTTCAAACACGAAAAAATTATACGAAATTAGTAAGGAATTTTGTGAAAAAACTTATTGGATAGAAAATAAAAGTGAGATTCCTTATAATTATATACAAGATTCAAAAAAAATAGGCATTACTGCGGGTGCATCTACACCCTTAATAATAATAGAGGAGGTTATAGAATGTCTGAAGAAAATAAAATGAACGAACTCTTAGAAGATTTTGAGTTTGTTAATATCCATCCAGGTAAAAAAATAAAAGGAAAGGTTATAAGCGTAGATAAAGATAAAGCTTTAATTAATTTCGGTTATAAGTCTGATGGTGTAATTAAAAAAGATGAATTTAGCTTGGAAAATATTGACGACCTAACAGAAGAAATAGAAGTTGGTGACGAAATAACAGCTAATGTAATAGCTAATGAAGATGATGATGGAAATGTAAGATTGTCTAGAAAAGGTATTGAGGTTGAAGAAAAGTGGGAGGAAATTGAAGAACTTTATAATAATAAAGAAGATGTAGAAGTAAAAGTTTTCTCTGTAAACAAAAGTGGTTGTGAAGTTAAATTAAAAGGATTTAACGGATTCATACCAAGATCTCATTTATCAATTGATAGAAATGCAGATCCACAAGACTATATTAATAAAGAAATTAAAGCTAGAATTATCGAAGCTAAAAAGACAAATAGAAGAAATAGACTTATACTTTCACCAAAGGTAATAGAATTAGAAGAAAAAAGAATAAAAGATAAAGAAGCTTGGGAAAGTATTGAAGTAGGTAAAGAGTATACTGGTACTGTTAATAAAATTAAAAACTTTGGAGCTTTTGTAGAAATAGAAGGTATAGAAGGTTTACTTCATATCAACGAAATTTCATGGGTAAGAATTGGTCACCCTAAAGATGTTTTAACTGAAGGTGATGAAATAACAGTCAAAGTACTTAGTAAAGATATCGAAAAAAGAAGAATGTCATTAAGCTTAAAAGCAACTGTAAAAAGACCATGGGAAAAATTTGTTGAAAAATATAATACTGGAGATGTAGTAGAAGGTAAAATTGTTAATTTAACAGATTTTGGAGCTTTCGTGGAAATAGATGATGTTCAGGGACTTCTACACGTATCGGACATATCATGGGAAATGGTAGAAAAACCTTCTGATGAATTAAATGAAGGAGATACAATAGAAGTTAAAATATTAAACATAGATGATAAGAGAGAAAGATTATCATTAGGAGTAAAACAGTTAACTGAAGATCCATTTGTTGAATTTACTAAAAACCTTAAGAAATACGACATTGTTAAAGGTAAAATCAAAAGCATGACTGTAGAAGGTATTGTTGTAGAATTTGATGATCAATTTGAAAGCTTTGTTCCTATAAGACAGGTATCAAGAGAGAGATTAAGAACACCAGCTGATAAATTTGAAAAAGGTCAAGAAGTTGAATGTAAAATACTAGGTTTTGATAATAGAAAGAAAAAACTCGATGTAACAATGATAACTGAAAAACCAGAAAAGAAAAATCCTAAACAAAATGATCAAGTATCATACACTTTAGGAGACGATAATATAACAATAGGAGATTTACTTAAAAAAGACAAGGAAGAATAGTTAGTTAGCTAAGCTAACAACTATTCTTTTTTAAACTACTGCAGGTGACGACTATGGAAAAAAATTTTTATATAGAAACATTTGGATGTCAAATGAATGAATACGATTCAGAAAAAATATCAGGTATGCTACAGAATCTTGATTATAAAGAGTCTAAAGATATCAACTCAGCAGATTTAATAATTTACAACACTTGTTTAATAAGAGAAAATGCTGAAAATAAGCTTTATGGTAAATTAGGCGCTCTTAAAAAATTAAAAAGAGAAAAAGATGATCTAATATTAGCCGTTGGTGGATGTATACCCCAAAATGAAGAAATAAGAAGTTACATTTTAGATAAATATCCATTTATCGATATTATTTTTGGTACAAATACATTTTATAAGCTGCCTGAAATGATAAGCAAACACTTAAATAACACCAACGAAGTATTAGTTGAGTTAGAAAAAAACAGCAGTACATTAAATGAAAATCTACCAACTATAAGAAAGTTTGACCATAAGGCTTTCATAAATATTATGTACGGTTGTAATAATTTCTGTTCTTACTGTGTAGTACCTCATACAAGAGGAAGAGAAAGAAGTAGAAGCAGTGAAGATATATTAAGGGAAGCTAGAGATTTAGCTTCTAAAGGGTATAAAGAAATCACTTTACTGGGTCAAAATGTAAACTCTTATGGTAACGACATAAACAGCAACTATAAATTCACACAACTGCTTGAAGATGTTGAAAAAATTAAAGGAATAGAAAGAATTAGATATGTTTCTTCCCATCCAAAGGATGTAGGAGATGATTTTATAGAATTTTTAGGTAAAAGTAAGAAGGTATGTAATCACATTCATCTACCTATACAGTCGGGAAGCAGTAAGGTCTTAAAAGAGATGAATAGAAAATACTCTAAAGAAGATTACTTGGAAATTATTAAAAAGTTGAAAAAAGCTGTTCCTAATATTTCTGTTTCAACTGATTTCATTGTTGGATTTCCTGGAGAAAGTGAAGAAGACTTTGAAGAAACCTTAGATTTGTGCAGAAAAGTTGAGTTTGATGCTGCATTTACTTTTATTTACTCAATTAGACCTGATACTCCTGCTGGTAAAAGAACTGACCAGATAGATGATAAGGTTAAACACGAAAGGTTCAATAAACTACTTGAAACCTTATATCCTATATTCTACAAAAAAAATCTAACTTATATAGATAAGACAGTAAAAGTTTTAGTAGATGAAATTTCAAAAAATAAAGATGATCACTTAACAGGAAGAAGTGAATGCAATAGAATCGTTCATTTTAAAGGAACGAAAGACTTAATTGGAAAAATAGTTAATGTGAAAATTACTAATGTTAAAACATGGTTTTTAGAGGGGATTCTCACTGAGGAGGATGCTTATGAGTAAACTAACACCAATGATGCAACAATATATGGATATAAAAAAGCAATATAGAGACTGTATTGTTTTTTTTAGACT
>CAZNLP010000109.1:0-6617 GCA_964574015.1 uncultured Clostridia bacterium
CATTCCTGCTGCAACTCCTCCAATTACAATTACTTTCATCTTATCACTACTCCTTTTTATAATTTTGCTGTTATTTTACTTCTACCCAAAATTCATTCTTTTATAACAAATAATTCAAGGCAGTCGCCTTGAATTATTTGTTTACGTAGTTTTTCTTAACATATTTAGAAGTAAATATTTTAAGTAGTGATGAATATTTTAATTTAAATTTAACTGTGTCTCCTAGTTTGTAATTGCTTTCAACTTTTGTTAAATCAAGTATTAAATGATCCGAACTTGCACCTATAATTTCTATATTGGGATCTACTGGGATTAATCCATCTTTTTCTATATCTTGTCTTCCTACAGCACATATTCCCCTTATCATATCACCTTTATCTTTGAATTTTGGTTTATTCCCAAAAGCATCCATTCCTATTTCTCCAATAGGTACCGAGGGCTTTAATTTTTTTTCTACAATTTCTGCTTCCAATAAAAATACATCATCAAAGGTTTCATCTATTTTTTCTCCATAAGCAGTTTCTCTACCGAGAACTACTGCTTCTCCTATCCTTAAGTTATTAATTCCCTCCGGCATATTATCTTTGAACAAAAGATGAAGTGAAGATGAATTCCCTCCAGATATTATTTTTAGTTTCATGTTGAATTTACTTTCTATTATATTTTTATATTCTAAAAGCTTGCCCAATATTTTTTCGTCAGGTATTACTCCACCATAGCAGGTTAAGTTTACTCCAATTCCTTCCAACTTCAAATTTGTTGATTTTACAACTTTTTCAGCAGTATCCAGAAGTTCATTTTCTTTAAATATACCTTCTCTTAAATCACCTAAATCTATCATCAAAATAATTTTATGTATTCTGTTTTGTTTTTCACTTTCTTTTTGTATAAGTTCTATAATTTCTAATTCTGAATTAAGAGATAAATTACTGTATTTAACTAAATCTTCTATTTCACTCTTCATAGGTATTCTTAATAACCATTTTTCCAGACTTACATCTTTTAAAGTCTTTAAATTTTCAATTCTTGAATCAGCTAAAAAATCAACATCTTCCTCAAGTATAGCATCTGTTATAGTTTTATTCGCACAGAATACTTTTGTTACAACTCCCATTCTCAAATCATTATCACTACATAAGATCTTTATTGTTTTTACGTTTTTCTTTAATTTATCTAAATCTATATTAACTCTTGGATACATATTAGCATACCTCCTTTTTAATTCTTATATTGTTATCTTCTAATTTTAAGGATTTTGCCAATAGTTTTAAAGCATCTTCCGGGTATTCTTTGGATAAAACTCCAAGTGACGCCATTATATAATCATTGTCTATTAAAACCTTTGTATCTTTGTTTGGAAACATTTCATTTCCTTTTCCACTTTTCAGAATATTTTTTATTATATTTCTTCTGTTTGGAAGTCTTGTTAAAGCTCCTCCTGTACCGATAATATATTTAACATTAGTAAGATCTTTTCCTTCTGCTACTTTCTTTTTACCAGAACTGGAATAAAGATCTCTGAATTTACCTGAATGTCTATTTAAAGAAATTCTTGCTGCTTCTTCTGCTAATAATTCAACAAAATCTTTTTCTTTTTTTGTTTTAGGTATAGGCTTATGATTGTCTAGAAATTTGTCTAAATTCTCTTCTTCAATTTTTAAAGATTTCATTAAATCTTCTTTACCTATGAGCTTAACTATATTCCTCATATTTACATATACTCCTAAGTCTCCTTCTACTGTTCGTTTTGCTTTTGGTTCAGGACTTATCAATATACGATTAACTTCTTCTGAACCTTCTGTTACAGAATGAACATCCGTAGTTGCACCACCGACATCAAAAGTTACTAAATCCCCAATGTTTTCATAAAGAAGCTTGGAAGCCAGCATTACTGCTCCTGGAGTTGGAACTATAGAACCATTTACCATGTTATGTACTTTTTTCATTCCTGGGGCATAAGTTATATGTTCTTCAAATACATCCTGTATTACTCTTCTTGTTGGTTCAATATTTAGCTTATCTATCTTCGGGTATACATTTTCAACTATATATAGTTTGTTATTTGTTTCTTCAAATATTAATTTTATTTCTTCTTGGTTTTCTATATTTCCTGCATAAATAATTGGTGCATCTATTCCTAAATCTGCTATTAATTCTGCATTATTAATTGCAGTGTCTCTTTCTCCGTAATCTACACCGCCTGCTATCAAAATAATATTAGGATTTATATTCTTGATTTTTTTCAAATCAGTTCTTCTTAGTTTTCCTGCTGTTACCATATGTATATTTGCTCCTGCGCCTAATGCAGCTTCTTTAGCAGCCCTAGCAGTCATATCATAAACTAACCCGTGTACTGTCATCTTCAATCCTCCTGCTGCTGAACTAGTTGCAAATAAGTTATCATATGTTATTTTATCTAGATTTAAATTATGTCTCATATCTTCAATAGCATTTTTTAGACCTATATTTACGTCCCCTTCTCTGACCGAAGTAGGGGCCTGCCCCTGACCTATAAATTCAGGACAGGAGCTTCCAATTCCTACAAACCCATTAATAACAGTTGTTGTACTACCAATTTCTGCTACTAGGATATCAATTTTCATCTCTCATTTCCTTTCTTTTCTTAACAAGAAATGTTGCTACATGAACTCCTTTCGTTCCTCTTCCAAAGCCGGCATCTACACCCATCTTCTCAGATAATTCATTGGAAACTTGTGTTCCTCCCGTTAGGATCATTACCTTATCTCTAATACCTTTTTCTATACAAAGCTCATGAAGTTTTTTCATGTTTTTATAGTGAATATCATCGTGACTTATTATTGTTGAAGCTAAAATAGCATCTGCATTTAATTCTATTGCAGCATCTACAAGTTTTTCAATAGGCACACTTGTTCCTAAATACTCACAGTCTATTCCGTATTTTTCAATGCCTCCATGTTTTATATCAATAATTTCTCTTAATCCAACTGAGTGTTCATCTTCTCCTACTGTTCCCGCTACAATTTTCATAGGATTTTTTTCGATTTCTTCTCTTATTTGATCATCACTCATTACTTCAGGTTTAGGAGGGATGACTAAATTTTCTCTATCTACATCAAAATCCACCTTACCTTTAATTTCAACTCTGGTTCCTTCGGACGGATGCATCACTTCTTTATGAATTACTTCAACATCTTTCAACCCCATTTTCTTCCCTACTTCAATAGCTGCAAATTCTGCAGTTCTTTCATCAACAGGAAGGAACATTGTTGTTTGAACTATTCCATCACCAGCCCATTCCATTTCAGGCTTGATATATTTTGAAGTACCCCTGTACTTCTTACTCTCTTCAAGTCTTTTGTTAACATTGTCTTCTGGATCAAGTTCATCTATAAATACTACTTTATCTGGCTTTTCAAATGTAGATCCATCTATTAGTTTTGATGGATTATCCACTGCATCTTTGTCGTACTGACCTACATTATTATATCCAAAAAATGCTGTTACTGGAGCCATATAGTCTTCGTCTCTTTCGTAAACTGTTCCAGCTCCTACTCCACCTTCTATTTTTCTAGAAATTCCATCACCATTTCTCTCAGGGTACTGTCCAGAATCCACAAAAAATCCTTCTTCTACAGCTTTAAAGTATCCACCTGTTTCAAGAACTTCTTCCATAAATAAAACAGCTCTTTCTTTAAGTTCTCTGATTTTAGATTTTAGAGGATCTTTATCTCTTTTGATTTCCAACATATCCATAAGGGCATCCATACCTACCAGCGCTTGCTTAGCTGTATCTGTACCTTCTATGTTGTATATGTGCCAAGGTACATTTCTACCTTCATCTGGTGTAATGGTTGACTGTATTTCTGCTCTTGTAAGTTGAGATATGAGCAAATTCAATGTATGAGTAACTGTGGCTTCTCTAGTTGATGAACTCATATATTTTGTATTTTGCTGAGCCCTCATTTTATAATCTTTAAATATTTCTCTTAAAGCAATAGCATATGGCAGATCCAATGCCATTGATGGAGCTGGTGGAGCTGTAGGAGGAACTGTTGACAAACATATATCCTCTTTCTTAATTCCTGCTTTTACGGAAAACATAGAATTTATAGCATGTTGCACCATTAACTCCGGCATAACTTTCCAGGCTTCTCTTGCTGTAGCATTTGCATTATGAGCTCCGTCTATTTGAGCTATTCCAGCCCAACCCAATATCTTTTTAGCGTTTGCAGCATCAACAAAAGACCTTACCATATTTATGTTTCTATAAAGTACATTGTACTGAGGATCTTGATGAGCTCCGTTAACTCCTTCTTCAGCAAACATTACTGCTATTTCTGGACCAGCTACACCACTTACGTATGAATGGTAGTTTATTTTTCTTCCTACTTCTTCTTCTATTATATCTAGGGCTCTCCTCTGAGCTCTGACTTGTTTTCTTGTAATAGGTATTCCACCTATTCCTTGAGGTGTTCCTTCAATAAGTCCATCAAAGTGACTTTGACCAGCAGTTCTTATAACCATAAGGTGGTCAGCTCCATGCCAGGCAGCCATTCTCATTCTTCTGATATCATCTTCAAATCTTCCTGATGCTATTTCTGTTGTAATTACATTTTTAGGTTGTGGATCGATATCATTAAAATAATGAGCTGAAGGAAGTGGAACACTATCTTTTAAATTTTCTGAAGAATCTTTATATACGAACTTTCCAGTTTCCTTTGATTCTCCTACTCCTTCTCTCCAATGCCATCCTCTTCTTTTGGGTACATATTTATCTAAATCTTTTAGAATGTTTTCTACATTTAATTTTTCATTTGGTTTAAGTTCCATTATTTAGTACCTCCTTGAAAAGCTTCAACTACAGTTTCCCATAATTCACCGTCAATTAACTTCTCTCCAGCTTCTCTTATTTCAAGGTTATTTAATTTAGCTGCCTTATACACTATGTGTCCAGCACCTTTGCTTATTAAACCCCTATCTTGTACACCTTCAACTATAGCTGTTGATTCTATACTTGAAAATCCCATTCTCATAAGTACTGATCTTTCTATTGATGGAGATGTGTTTTTTTCTGATAAGTCTACTAAGGGATCAATTACTTTTTCAGCCAATTCCCAGAACTTAGCTTCAAGTTCTTTTTCACTTAAATTTGCTAAATGCTTTCTTCTTTCATTAAAATCATCTTGTCTTTTCAATTTAATCCTCCTTTTATATTTCTTTTAATACCTTTTCTATAAAATCAGTATTAGTTTTTGTATCTACTGCCAAAAACTCAATATCTTCTTTGGATGGATTTTCAATTCCAGTATTTTTAATACAGTTTTTAACATATGATTTTCTCAATTTATCTAAATCTAAATCTCTTGCTTTTATCATTTCAGGGTGTTCTGGTAATATTATACTTTCACCAGGTACTTCTTCTTCAGGATTTCCTATTTTTACATCTATACCGTTTTCTTTAGCAAATGTAAGTTGAGGTTGAATATGTTTACCTGCTCCTGTGTATTCAGTTTCCTGAACTACAATGATTTTATCTTTATCCAGTTCTTGAGCAACTGATATAGCCGCTGCTAATGATACATTTCCTGCAGGACCTCTTTCCATACCTTCAAGCTGTGCAAGAACTTCTGTAGTATAGAATACTTCGCCCTGATTTAATGTTACATACCTATCCATGTACCTTAACGCTCTTGCTGCAGATCTTGGAACATCAGATCTATCAGGCCATGTTGCAAATGGAATTCCAAATCCAGTATGTCCTGTTGTAAAAGATTTTTTATTAAATTGTTTGTCACTAGCCATATGAAGTCCTTTTAAGTTAACACTTGCACCGTATATTTTAACGTCATCTGCTCCAGCTTTTATCAAACCTCTAGCTGTACCTGTAAGATTACCACCACCTGCATTTGTTGCGATTACAACATCTGGGAGTTTATTTTCTCGTGCTAACATTTGCTCTGCTATTTCATATCCTAGGGTTTCTATACCTGCTATTCCAAATGGTGTATACAAGGATGCGTTAAAATAGCCTGTTTCTTCTAAAAGAAGTAAAAACTGGTAAAACAATTCCGGACCAACTGATAATTGAAGTACTTCAGCACCATAAGCTTCGCATTTTCTAGCTTTTTCTATTATTTCCGGTTGTCCTTTTCCTTCTGAGTCATAGCACTCTTGCACTATTATACAATCTAATCCAAGCATAGCCGCTTGACTTGCTACTGCCGCTCCATAATTTCCACTTGTAGCTGCTATAACTCCCTTGTATCCTAGTTTTTTTGCATTATATACACTTACAGCTGCTCTTCTTGCTTTATAACTTCCAGATGGATTTGAAGCTTCATCTTTTACAAATATTCTTGCTCCTTTTCCTTCTGGAGCTAATTTTCTTGCTAACTTTGTAATATTTTTAAGTTCAATTAGCGGGGTGTTTCCAACTCCTGTATCTGACTGTATTTGTTTAACTTGATTTAATGAATAACCGGTTTCTTTCATCATTTTTTCATAATCAAAACCAATACCTCTGCTTTCGAATTCACTATAATCCAAACCTACAGATTTTTTCATAATTTCGCTTTTTCTTTTTGTAACTTCTTCATAAGAATTTCTATTAGTCATTTAGAGTTTCCTCCTTTAAA
>CAZNLP010000110.1:0-6600 GCA_964574015.1 uncultured Clostridia bacterium
TTAGTACCTTAAGTATTGATTTTCCAGTTTCGTAGTCAAGAGCTCCCGTCGGTTCATCGCATAGAAGTACCTTAGGATTTTTAGCTGCAGCTCTCGCTATAGCTACTCTCTGCTGCTCTCCACCACTCATTTGAGATGGAAAGTGGTCTGCCCTTTCAAGTAAACCTACTGAGTCAAGAACCTCGTCTATATCCATAGTATCTTCGCATATTTCAACCGCCAATTCTACATTTTCCCGAGCAGTAAGGTTTCCCATTAGATTATAAAATTGAAATATAAATCCTATTTCATTTCTTCTGTAGAGAGTAAGTTCCTTCTCATTTAAGTTTGTTATTTCTCTATCTTCAAAAAATACCTTGCCTTCTGTAGGTGTATCCATACCTCCAAGTATGTTCAATAAAGTACTTTTTCCCGATCCACTTGGTCCAAGAACTACTATAAATTCACCTTTATACATTTCGAAATTTGCTTCTCTAAGTGCCTTTACAGTTATCTCTCCCATCTGATAATGCTTACTGAGATTTTCTACTTTAAATAGAGTATCTATAATAATCCCTCCCTACTTTGCATTTTTCTTTATATATTCAACAAAATTATGAGTTATTTTTGCTGTTAGTCCCCATATATTGTATTCTCCATATTCAAAGAAATAAATTGGATACTTCATATTTCTCCAGTTATAGTTTTTACCGTGTCGTATTCTATGAAAAGGAAAGTCTTCTTTGAAATTTGGTTCAAAGTTAATTTCATAAATTTCCGGTTCATTCTTGCAAAAAAACTTCAATGGCACAGTAAACACCCTGTCTACCTCATCAGAATTTAATTTCAAATCTTCTAATTTAGTATTTATAACTTCTCCTACATAGGGATACAAAATAAAATTCCCAGTACTGGTAAGATAATCAAGTTCACCTATAATATTAATATTTTCCTTTTTTATACCTATTTCCTCATAGGTTTCTCTAACTGCAGCTTCTTTAAAACTTTCAGCTACTTCCACCTGCCCTCCCGGAAAGGATATTTCACCAGGCTGGCTGTGCATGTGTTTTGCCCTTACTTCATAAATTAAATGTAGTTCTCCATCTATTTCTATTAGGGGAAGGAGGACTGCATGATATTTATCTATATCAAGAGCTTCTCTTTTTTTATTTTTAAATATTTCTTTAATTTTTTCTATGTTCATAACTATCCATCCTCTGAATTTATATATATTTTTTATTATAACATATAGAAGGATGTATATACCAACACCTACCTAATTGTATAGAAAAAATACTTCTAAAACAATTCGACTAAGAAAATCTTTAATCCTTGTTTTAGAAGTATTAACTTTTATAACACTACTTTGTTAATAGCCAGATTCCTAAAAACAAGAAAATAGCTGCCCAGATATAGAAAAATATTTCTGTCCCTCTATCTCCCAGAAACTTTTTGAAAAGCTCTATTTTCTTCATGTTCCAAATTTTTTCCGGCTTTACTACAGCAATTACAACTACTGCTACAGCATAAGCAACTGCTAAAATTCCCCAAATTTTCATAATTAAAACCTCCTTATTCTAATCCTTTTCTTATTCTTGGTACAAGTACTATAAATACTATTAAACTTATTCCTACTACAATCCCGGAGTATTTTAAGATATCTATCCAGGAACCACTGTTAGATAATACTAAGTTGTTTCCTTTATATGTCCAGTAAAATGGTACCCAGTAAAATAAGGGTTGCCATTTATCTGCTAAAAGTTCTTCTCCTGCTATACTTCCAAATAAAGGGAGGAAAAGCATCTTCATATTCCCTGCCGCAGTCATAACATCATCGTTATTGATCCCTTCAATAAATCCTATAAGTATACTGATTATGCAGGAAGTTGATACCATTATTAATGCATGAAAAAAATTAATATCTCTAAATCCTGTAATTATTAACATTAATATCGAACCTACTACAGGTATAAATACTCCTATTATGCTTTTTCCTGCTATAAAACCTAATCTTGATACAGGCGATAGATGTATCGCGCTAATTGTATTATCTGTTTTCTCTTCAACTATGTTTAGAGCAATTATCATACCTCCCAGTATAGATGTAAAAATCAAAGCTACATTTACCATTAGTTTTTTTAATGGTGGAATATCTCTTCCGTAGTCAATTATTTCCGCCTGGGTATCTTCCAGATTTATATCATAGTAATCAAAAGTGATTAAATTTTTAACATAATCGACTACATAATCAGGTTCATTTCCCTGAGTTAATATGAAGTATCCATCATTACCCTCAGGAACTACAGCTATTATATTATCTCTTTTTTTAACTCTATCTTCTAAATCCTCTAATGAAGGAAGAGTTTCTACCTGAGCAAACTGTTTAAAAAACTCTTCCTGCTTTTGATTTTCTCCTTCAATTATTGCTATTTCAACAGTTGTATCGTTTATACCCGGCGAAAAAATATTAATTATGACTGCAAATATTATCGGCACAACAATTATGTACAGTGTTATAAAGTTTCTTATACTTACTTTTAAATCTCTTTTAAATATTAAAAATATCTTTTTAATCATTTTACAACACCCCTTATAAGGTTAGAGTCTTTTTAAATCTATGGTTTGCAAGAACAAAAATATCTAACCCTAATACAGCAAATCCAAGAGAAGCTACCAGCACATATATAATATTTCCATTAACGGATATTATTTCCTTAAAACTTTGAAGCATAACGTAACTAGGTATTATTTTAACCCAGTCCGGATCCCAACTTGGTGTGAAGTAGGATATATTAGGCATAATCATAATAACTATAACTATATACAAAACCCCAAATGCCTGTACTATATCTTTATAAAAACTGGTAATAAAAAGCCCTAAAGAAGCAGCGAAAAATCCAGATGTGATTATAAAAAGAATCATAGCAGGGTAATTAGGCTGAAGTCCCACAATAGGTACTGTAATTATTAAGGTAGTAGCTATAGAAGTTACGATTATCACGCCAATCTTACTTAAAAGGTAGTGCCAGACCGAAGAAGCTGTTACAGCATATGCCTTTATTATCCCTTCGTTTTTATCTAAAAAAATATATGCAGCTATTATAAATAAACTCATGAGACTACCGTTAAAAGTTAAAAAGACCGGTATAATATTTTCTTTATCACTTAAAGTTTCAATATCCTGATATAAAGACTTTACTTTTATATTATCTGAATAATCTTCTATAACATCATATCCTGCTTTTCTATTGTGAAATACAAGAAGTAAATTTTTAAGTTTCTGAGTTTCATATCCTTGAAGGTAGTATGTATGAATGATCTGATTACTATCATTTACATGTACATGGACTGTAGGTACTCTTTCAGACTCTGAAAAGGCATTAAGAGCATCCATATTTTCCAGTAAATAAATTTCAGATTCTTCAGTTTCATAAAATTCAGCCTTAAAGATTCTTTTATCAGCTTCAATTTCAACTAATTCAGCAGTCTCATCTAAATCCTCATCTTTCAAATTATCTCTATATCTATCTTCAACAACTTGAGGTAAATCAAGATAAAGATACTCTTCACTCTTGCTGTCGAAATCATCTGGCACCACAAATAAAAGAGTAGCTAATAGTATTACTGCCATTCCTAATTCTATATAAAAGTACCAGCTTTTTGAAGAAAGGTTAAGTTCCTTTATAAAACTGTACCATAGTTTCATCTACACCAGACCCCTTCCAGTAACCTTTATAAATATTTCTTCCAGGGTAGCTTCCTTTGTATGCATAGTTCGTAGGTCGTTTTCTTTTATTACCTGAATTAATTTACTTTTTTCTTCTTCAACTACTGTAGAAAAACTTTCTTTAATTAATTCTCCATTTCTTAAATACTCTACATCTACAAGTTTTTCGCCGTATTTTAGTTTTAGTTCCTTAGGAGAATCTATCAGTCTTATTTTGCCATCGACAATAAAAGCGACTCTGTCGCATAATTCATCTGCAATATACATATTGTGGGTTGTTAGGAATATTGTAACCCCTTTTTTGTTTTCTTCTTTTATTATATCTTTTATCTCAGAGGCGATTGATGGATCAAGACCGGTAGTAGGTTCATCTAAAAACCATATTTCAGGATTATTAATCATTGATCTTGCAAAGGTAAGTCTGTGTTTCATACCTTTTGAATATTTTCCAGCCTTAATATTTTCTTTACCGTCTAATCCAACCATTTTAATTAAATCCATTGGATTTCTAGTTTCTACATCAAATAGTTTTCTATAGAATTCAAGGTTTTCCAATCCGGACATTTTACTATAAACATTTGACTGTTCAAAGGACATACCTATTTTGTTGAACATTTTATTCTTTATCTGCTTAACATCATACCCTGCAACTTCAACATCTCCTTTTTGCAGCTGTAATAGCCCTGTAAGTATATTTTGAGTAGTAGATTTACCAGCTCCTGAAGGTCCTAAAAATCCAAAAATCTCTCCTTCTTTTACTTCGAAGCTGACATTGTTTACTGCATAATTTTCGTCGTTACTGTATGAATGGTAAAGTTTATTAACTTTTATCATCATAAGACTCCTCTCATTTATAGAATCCTTTTCTTAATACTTCTACATACTTATCTATTTCTTCTGACATTTCATCAGCATCTATTTTTTCTCCTACCCTTACTTTATTCAAATAGTTTTCACCTAGCTTTTCAAATGTCCAAATAAAGATATCCATAACCTGCTTTATCCCAATATCTTCTCTAAATTTAGTAAAATCGATATTTTCAGAATAGATCTTTTCATATATGTTAGGTACGTATTCTTCATATATCCTCTTTAATTCTTCAATTGATTTATCTCCATGAATTCTCTTAGTAAACCCGATTATATAAGGATATTTTCTGAAGAATTCTAATTTTATAAGAGTAATTTCTTTTATACGTTTAAACAAATCCGGTTCTTCCCAGTTTACTCCATCTACAATAGCATCAGCTATCTCAACTATCGATAATACTTTTAAATATTCATAAAGTTTCTTTTTGCTTTTAAAATAGTTAAACAAAGAACCCTTGGATATTCCAGCTTTCTCTACAATTCTATTTGTTGAAGCCTTTTCGTAGGTATTTTTGCTAAATTCTTCCATAGCACTGTTTATTATTCTAATTTTCTTTTTTTTATCTAAATTAGATAGTCTATCTTCCAAGGTAAACACCTCTCAAAAATTCATTAATTTTCTTCATAATTAACAATAACCTTTTCTCCTTCTTCTAATCCTTCTTTTATCTCTATCCTTTTACCGTCAATTATTCCAGTCAATACCTCTTTTTCAACAGGGTCACCCTTCTCAAGAATTTCAACATATTTTTTCATATCTCTTTCATAAAGAGTACCTTCCGGTATAAAAAGTGCTTCTCTCGATTCTTCTATCATTACCCTTGTTCTAACCTTTAATCCTATAGGCAGTTTTTCACCGGATTCCATAAGATCTATCTCTACAGTTTGACGGTTCTCTTCTACTCCCAGTTCTGAGTAAATTGTGAAGGCTTTCGGATGTATTTTTTCAACCTCAAGATTATCAATCTGAATTCCTAATTCGCTATCATTTACTTCTGCATTCATATTTGTTTCAACTAAAAGTGCATCATCAACCATAAAATCAACAAGTAAAATCTTATCTTTAGTATCTTGTATTTCTAATATCTTTACACCAGCTGACGGAGTATCTCCTTTGAAGGTATTTAATTCTGTGACTATACCATCAAAATCGGCATGAATAATAGAATTTTCTTTGTTTTTTTCAAGTGATTCTAAGGTTAAAAGTAGAACATCGATTTCTGCTTCGTATTTGTTTTTCATATTTTCCGATAATCCTTTTACAAGTTGATTATATCTATTTTGTGCGACAGCAAGATTACTTTTAAGCTGTTCAAGATTGTTTTTTGCCTGTTCAAGTTCACTTTCCGTTGCAGCTTCATTTTTATAAAGTTCTTCTATTCTATTTTTATTTTCTTCTGCAAATTCTATACTATTTTTTATACTAGAAATTTCTATTTTAACATTATTTATGCTTTCGAAATCTGCTCCGGATAAAGCTTCATTGTATGTAGCTTCAAGAGCTTCTATTTGTTTTTCTACCTTTTGTATTTCTATATCCGTATTATCCTCATACTTAATTAAAAGCTGTCCCTCCTTTACATTATCTCCCAGTTCGACTTCAAGTTTTTCAATTTTTGAAGTACTATTTCCATAGTAGCTTCTAATATTTTTTGAACTTATTATTCCATCTTCTTCTATATATTTTTCAAGTTCTCCTTTTTCTACTTCAACTGTATTGTATTTGGTTCCAACATTTCCCGCAGTTAAAAAATAAAATATTCCTACTGCTGCAACTGTCAATAAAGCCAATGCTATAATTAATTTCTTTTTCATAACTACCTCCATTTTTGAGATATCAATCTACGATTTAATCCACTTGACCATTCTGGTCAATTTAATTATATTACTACACTTTTCTATAGTCAAGAAATATTTATCTCATATTTATTTCTGCATTATTTTTTAATATATTTTAAAAATCAAAATGGAATAATATGTTTATATGTGTATAATAATGGTATAAGTATAATAGCAAAGAAAAA
>CAZNLP010000111.1:0-6586 GCA_964574015.1 uncultured Clostridia bacterium
TTTTTCATAGCATATATCCTGCATTGTGGTTCCAGTAGGAAATTTTTCCTTAAATATAGGAGATAAAAATGCCATTACAACGTACATTGCTGTATAAGGTATTGAATAAGCAAAAAAACCGGATATACCTTCGTAAAATCCTATCTCTGAAGTACCAAACAAGGTATCTAATCCGTAAAAGGTTGAAACTAATGTTCCTACAAGAAGTGGTGCATTTAGATCTCTCCCTGCCATAAAGAAGTCATCAAATCCTGATGATCTCTTGTGAAAATAAAATCCAACATATAACATAAATCCAATGTAAATCGCGATTATAAGCCAATCAAGTGCATGTAAACTTACAACAACATCCAAATTAAACCCTCCTTAAAATTAGTATTAGTATTAATAGTTCAATGCAAACGTTTTCTTATCGATTCCACCTCCCTAAATTTAGTATAATAATGGGTTTAAGTTCTAACGTCGATTCCACCTCCCTAATAGTTTCTGTCTATATAATGAATTGTGTTTTCTATGATATAAAAAAAATAAATATTATATATACTTTTATATAAGAATATTATCAAGTCTTGGTTAAATATATATCAAAGTCGGTATATGCTCATATCAAATCTTGTTAATAATTTTATCATAGGTCTAAAAATAATTCAATGAATTTTTAAAATTCAATTATGAATTAAAAAAGAAAGGCTGCTATTTTTTTGCTTTAGTAGCCTTTCTTTTATTTTTGTTATTTATCTTCTGCTTCCAGGTTTAACAGCTTTACTTCCTTCCTTACACAAAGGGCATTTACATTCTTCATAGGTCTCAAAATAAATTTCTACACTGCTGTATATAGGAACATCTATATTACTAACTTTCCTGTCGACAATACAACCTATTCCGATGATACTTCCCCCTAAGGACTCTATTACCTTTGCAGTTTCAAGTGATGATTTTCCTGTGGTAACTACATCTTCCATTATTAGTATCTTATCACCTTTATTGATTTCAAAACCCCTCCTCAGTGTCATTTCTCCATTTACTCTTTCAGTAAAAATAGTCTTGATTCCTAACTGTCTTCCCAATTCGTATGCAGGTCTAATACCTCCCATAGCAGGACCAACGATAGTGTCAATGTCCAACTTCTTTATTTTTTCTGCTACAATAGATATTATTTTTTCTGCTTTTTTAGGATACTGCATTAGCTTTGCACACTGTACGTATTTAGGACTGTGTCTTCCTGAAGATAGTAAAAAATGTCCTTCAAGTAAAGCTTCACTTTCTTTCAATAATTCTAATCCATCTATCATATTATCTCCTTCAAATTATTCCTACTATATCATTAATATCTTTAATATTTTCTTTTTCTAAAAATTCTTCTATCTCTTTTATTATATCAAGGCAAATGTCAGGTTTTGTAAAGTTTGCCGTACCAATCTGTATCAGAGATGCTCCAACCATAATGAATTCAAGGGCATCTTTTCCTGAACTTATTCCTCCTATACCGCATATAGGTATTTTCACATTTTGCCTAGCTTGATGTACCATTCTTAAAGCAATTGGTTTTACTGCAGGTCCTGATAGTCCTGCATATATATTGTTAAATACAGGTTTTTTATTATATATATCTACTGCCATACCGCTGAAAGTATTAACAAGAGATAAAGCATCAGCTCCACCAGCTTCACACGCCTTAGCCATATCTCCAATGTTTTCTGCATTTGGAGAAAGTTTTACCATCAAAGGTTTTTTAGAAATATTACAGCATTTTTTTACTATATCGTAGGCAGTTCCACTTTTTATACCATAGGCCATACCACCCTGTTTAACATTTGGACAGGATATATTTAGTTCTATAATATCTATATTTGATTCATTTAATAACTCCATGCCCTGTATATATTCTTTTTCCGTATTTCCTCCCAGGTTTACTATAATATTTGTGTTGTATTTCTTCATTATATTTATTTCCCGGGAAATAAATGACTTAACACCTGGGTTTTGAAGTCCAATGCTGTTCATTAAGCCCATAGGAGTTTCCCATATCCTTATGCCTTCATTACCCTCTTTAGGATGTAAGGTAAGTCCTTTAGAGCATATACCTCCAAGTTTTTCTACTTCAAATATCTCCTCATACTCTTCTCCAAATCCAAAGGTTCCACTGGCACTAATGACCGGATTTTTAAACTCTTTTCCTAAGAAATTAACTTTTAAATCTACCATGTCTGCTCCTCAATTATTAAATCTTCACCTAAAAAAATAGGTCCTTCTTTGCAGGCTCTTTTTATTCCGTCTTTTGTTTTTACCGAACAGCCTAGACATGCTCCTATACCACATGCCATCCTTTTTTCTAAAGATGCATAAGTTTTTATATGATTTTCTTTTCCTTTTTTTATCACCTTGTTCATCATTACTTCAGGACCGCAGGTTATTATAGTATCGTACGCCTTCCATTTTGCATAATCTGTAATATAACCTTTTTTCCCTATACTTCCATTTTCAGTTGTTATTATTAAGTCTTTTGAACATTTTTTAAAGGTTTCTGTACAAAATACTATATCTTTAAATCCTAAATAGCTATCAATATTTTTAGATTTTAACTTTTTAACTAGATAATTTAATGGAGCTATTCCTATACCGCCGGCTACTAAAGCAATTTTACCATTAATCTCATTCAATTCAAATCCATTTCCTAAAGGTCCTAAAATCTGTATTTTTTCATTGATTTTTAGTCTGCCTAAAAGTTCTGTGCCCTTTCCAACTATTTTACATAAAAATTTTATATTTTTCCCATCGTAATCGTATACACTTATAGGTCTAGGTAGTAAATAAGACCCTTCTAAAGATTTTATCATAAAAAATTGTCCCGGCTTTATTTCACAATCTGGATACGAAATAGTCATTTCATAAATTTCTTCATTTATTTTTTTGTTTTCAACAATGCTGCAGTAATCTAATTTCACTATTTTAACTCCTCTAATATGCTTTTTCTCATCTTAATAACAGCTTTTTTCGATTCTTCTGCAAAATTTTTATATCCATCTTTTTCTTTTTTATAAGCAAGTAGTATCCCTCTTGATGAATTTACAACTCCACCGTTTCCTTTTATAAGGTATGGAACAACATCCTTTGCTCCACCACCTTGAGCTCCAAATCCAGGGATAAGAAGAAACAAGTTTTTTGTTTTTTTTCTTAGCTTAATACTTTCCTCGTTATTTGTACAACCTACTACTCCACCAATAGAGCTAAAGCCGTACTTACCTAAATAATTTTTGCTTAAATTGTTCAACTTCTCTCCTACACTTTCATAAACTGATTTACCTTGTGAATTTTTTATATACTGGAAATCTTTTGATCCTTTGTTAGATGTTCTTACCAGTATAAATATACCTTTTTCAGAATTTTTAATATATGGTAGAAAAGGTTCAAGAGAGTCATTTAAACCCATATAAGAGTTTAAAGTGATATAGTCGCTTTCGAAATCTCCTTCAAAGTGAGCTTTTGCATACATTTCTGCTGTTTTAAATATATCTCCTCTTTTAATATCGGCAATTACTAATACTCCTTTTCTTTTAATGTATTCTAAAGTTCTTTTATATGCTTTCATCCCTTCAAGTCCTAAGGCTTCATAATAAGCTATCTGAACCTTGTAGCAGGCTACTTCATCGTAGGTTTTATCTATTATTTCTTTGTTAAATTGAAATATAGCATCACCCTTTGTCTTGAAATTTTGAGCAAACCACTCCGGAATGTAATCAAAATCCGTATCTAATCCTAAGCATACATGTCCTTTTTCTTCTACACTTTCATACAATCTATCTACTATCATTTAGTTCTCCTTGCTGGTACATTATTTTACCTTTTCTTACAGTCATTACGACCTTACCAAAAATTTTTTGTCCATTAAATGGGTTGTTCTTACCTTTCGAGATGAAATTATCAGAATTTACAACCTCTTTTTTATTTTCTTCAATTAATACTAAGTCTCCATCATAACCTACTCTCAACTTTCCTTTATTAAGGCCAAGTAGTTCTCCTGATTTTTTCGACATTAATTCAGATAATCTTGTTAATGGTATATTGTTTTCTTTCACAAGCTTTGTGTATAAAAGTTGAAAAGCTATCTCTATACCTGATATCCCCGGTGAGCCATTTTCCTTGTCTTTATTCGAATGGGGTGCATGGTCAGTTCCTATACAGTCTACATATCCATTTCTTATTGATTCTATAAGATATTCTTTATCTTCTTTTTCTCTTAAAGGTGGATTAACTCTATAGCTTACACTATTATCTGAGAATATATGGTGAGGAGTTACCTCAAAGGTTATATTCGGATGGTTTTCTTTTATCTCAATTATCCTTTTTGCTGCTTCTTTAGTGCTTACATGGGCAAAATGAATCTTACATCCTGTTATTTTTGCTAGTTCTAAATCTCTATATGTCATAATATTTTCTGCCAGTCTCATATCGCAATCAGAAAAATCCGGATTTTCAGCATGAGACATTACTACAAGATTATTCATCTTTGCATATTTCATAATTTCATATAAAACTCTACTGTTGTAAACTCCTTTTCCATCATCTGTTACAACCTTTACTAAATCTTTTATATCATCTAAATGCTTGTATTCCTTGCCTTCGATATTTTCCGTTATAGTTCCAGCTTGAAGAATATCAATTAAGTCTAATTTTTTGCTTTTGTTTAGTACATATTCAATAATCTTTCTACTACTTGCAGTAGGTTTTGTATTTCCCATTAAAAGAACAGCAGTATATCCACCTTTTAAGGCTGCTTTGCTTCCAGATTCTATAGTTTCTTTGTATTCGTATCCCGGTTCTCTAAAATGAGCATGAGTGTCAATAAATGAAGGCATTAGAGTTTTACCTCTTCCATCTATTACCTTTGTTTTTTCTGGTGCATTTATATCTCTATTTATTTTTTTTATCATCCCATCTTCGATTAGTATATCCCCTATTTTATCATTTTTATAATCTACTAATCTAGATTTCTTTATTAATAATCTCATTTAATCCTTCTTATATATTTGATCGCAGTATATACATCTATATACAGCTTTTTCTTTATCTACGAGTTTAAAAATATCGTCAATTTCCTGTTCAATTGTTGTAATACATCTTGGATTTTTGCATTTTATAACATTTTTAACCTCATCAGGTAGTTCTAGCTGTAGTTTGTCTATTATTTCCTTATCTTTTATTATATTTATTGTAATATTTGGATCAATAAAACCTAAAACATTTAAGTCCATATCAATGTTGTTTTCAATTTTAATTATATCCTTTTTCTTCATTTTTTTAGAACATACATTTTTTATTAAAGCTACAGTATAATCGGCCTTATCTAAATTTAGATAGTTGTAAATTTCCATTCCTTTTCCTGCTTCTATATGATCAATAACTATTCCTTTTTCTAGGCTATCAATGCTTAACATTTTTCATCAACCCCCAATAATTTCATTATTAACGCCATCCTTATAAACATACCGTATTTTACCTGTTCAAAATATTTTGCTCTTTTATCCTTATCTACTTCTACGGATATTTCATTAACTCTTGGTAGTGGATGCATTACTATCATATCTTTTTTTGCCATGTTCATTTTTTCGCAGTCTACCACGTAACTATCTTTTAATCTTACATAGTCAGCCTCGTTGAAAAATCTTTCTTTTTGAACTCGGGTCATATATAGAATATCCAATTCTTCTATTCCATCTTCCAATCTTTCAATCTCTTTGTATTCAATATTTTTATTGTTTAGTATGTCTTCTTTAATATAATCTGGTATCTGCAGTTCTTCCGGTGAGATTAGTATGAATTTATTATTTTCGTATCTTGATAAGGCTTTAATAAGGGAGTGTACTGTTCTTCCAAATTTTAAATCTCCACAAATTCCTATTGTGAAATCGTTTAATTTACCTTTTATTGATTTTATCGTCATAAGGTCTGTAAGAGTTTGAGTTGGGTGTTGATGTCCTCCGTCTCCTGCATTAATTACGGGAATTTCAGCTTTCAATGATGCAACCTTAGCTGATCCTTCTTTTGGATGTCTCATAGTGCATATGTCTGCGTAGCATCCAACTGTTCTAACCGTGTCCGTTACACTTTCTCCTTTTGATGCAGATGATGATCCTGCTGATGAAAATCCTATTATCTGCCCTCCTAGTCTTATCATTGCAGCTTCAAACGATAATCTAGTTCTGGTGCTTGGTTCGTAAAAAAGTGTTGCTAAAATCTTTCCTTTACATTTTTCTTGAAACAGCTGGGGATTTTCTACTATTTTTTCTCCTAATTCAAATAATTCATTAAGTTCTTCTGTAGAGAAATCCATAGGTTCAATTAAGTGTTTTCCTTTTAACATATTTCCTCCTTTTAGTCTCGCTGGACTATTTTAAAGTATCAAAAAACCTTTCTACCCAGGGGCATAGAAAGGTTGTATGCTAAACTTTATTATAGTTACCTTTCTAGCCTCTCGTGCTAAATTTAAAGGTTTAATTTCTTATAATTTACTATATATTAATCAGATTGTCAACACATATACAAAATTTCTCCTTTGATTTTTTATAATACTTTTTCTATAAATATT
>CAZNLP010000112.1:0-6521 GCA_964574015.1 uncultured Clostridia bacterium
CCTGTATTTTCGAAAGCATGTTTTCAATAATCAAATTGTAATTTACATTTCTATTGTAATCATCATAGGTCTCTTGAAAAACACTATACAAACCAGCTAATCTAATAGAACTTTTGCTTTTACTGTGTTTTTTAAGCATATCTATTTTATCTGTATTTATTATCATATCATTTATATTTTCTTTTACAAATAGTACATCTCTAAACCATATCATTATAACATCAATGATTTCATCTATATTATCTTTATTGTCATTAAAGTATTTTTCATATTCGTAAATTTCTGTTTTTCCTTTTTCCAGTATTCTATCCAACATCTCACTGATTTCATCTCTATATATTAAGGTTTTATCTTCGCCTTCATATATTTTTATAGCTTTGTAGAGATTACCTTTAGAATACCCGGATATAATATTAGCTTCTCTTTCTTCTAAATTATATTTTTCATATAATACTCTAACTATTTCTTTTTTCGGTACCATGTCAAATTCGATAACCTTGCATCTCGACGTTATCGTATCTAAAAGAAGATCTCTGTTTATAGTAAGCAGTATGATGATAGTATCTTCCGGTGGTTCTTCTAAGGTCTTTAAAAATGTATTTGCAGCCTGTTGTGTCATCTTATGTGCTTCATCTATTATATATGCTTTTTTAATTGATTCATAAGGTTTCATATATACACTGTGCTGTATCTCATCAATGTTTTTTCTTTTTATACTGTTTTCATCTAATTTAAGTACATGTATGTCCGGATGATTGTTTGTATTTGCTTTAATACATGAACTACACTTTTCACAAGGCCTTTCGTCCGAATTTTTACATAGTATTAGTTGAGCAAATGTTTTTGCTATTTCTAATTTCCCAATATTTGTAGGTCCTTCAAAAATATATCCATGTGTAAGATTATCTTTTTTTACCGAATTAGTCAAATAATCTTTAATTCTTTCCTGTCCAACTACATTATCAAACTGCATATTATCTCCTAAATTTTCAAAAAATCATCTACATCAACTATAAATACTGTAGCTCCACCTATTTTTACATTAATTGTTCTTGATATAAAGCCACTTGAGCTTGTATATGCGTTTGGTACAGCTGCCGTTGTAGCTTTTTCTCTTGTTTTACATTGGCTTTTTATTATAGACAAAACATCGTCAACCTTATCCTTGTCTACACCTATGAGCAAAGTAGTATTGCCAGCACTCAAAAAACCTCCAGTAGATGCAAGTTTAGTAAGCATGTAGTCCTTTTGTCTCAATTTTTTTACTAACTTGTTAGAATCTTCATCCTGAATAACCGCTATAACCAATTTCATATCTTACACCCTTTCCAAAATATTATTTATCAACTTTTTAACATCCCTATATATTTCTCTTCTACTTCTATCTGCATTTACAACTTCAATTTCAGGAGAAATTTTAATTATCTCTTTATAACCTTGATAAACTTCCTCATGAAAACTTATCTTTTCTTTTTCAAGTCTATCCCATTCTGTTTTATCTTTCTTTCTTCTTAAAGCTTTTCCCGGTTCTATATCTAAAAATATTACCAAATCCGGATAAACACCCTGTATTGCAAATTCGTTAAAACTCTTAACCACATCTACCCCAAGTTTTCTTCCGATACCTTGATATACCAAGCTGCTGTAGTAAAATCTTTCGCAAATTAAATCCTTTCCTGAATCTATAGTTGGTTTTATCTTTTCAGAAACGTGCTGTGCTCTTGAAGCTGCATATAAAAGAGCTTCTGCTTCACTACTCATTTCTTCATTTTCAACATCTAATATAATATCCCTTATTTTTTCACCAATTTTTGTTCCACCTGGTTCTCTTGAAAATTCAATTTCATGACCCTTTTCTTTTAAGTACTCCGCCATAAACTCAGCTATTGAACTTTTGCCAGATCCATCAGGACCCTCTAATACTATAAATAATCCTCTTTTCAATTTCTTCATCCTTCCATTCTAGTACTGAAACAATACTGATATTTTGTCATCCTTAATTCCTAATATCTCTATATTTTCATCTTGCAATTCTTTAATATACTCTACATGATCTTCCTCAATTAATTCTCCCGGACATATTAAAGGTATTCCGGGTGGATAAGGTATAACAAAATCTCCTGCTATTTCACCTTTTAAGTCTTCTACCCTTTTATGTGTTTTGGGTTTATAAAATGCATTGTTTATAGTCATTTTTCTTGCAGGCTTAAATTTTTTGAATTCAATATTATTATTTTCATCCTTATCAACATTGTTTTCTATTCTTTTAACAGCACTAAAGATCAATGAAATATCTTCGATAGAATCTGCTCCAGTAATATATGCAATATTATATACTAAATCCCATAATTCAGTATAAATTCCCTGTTTTTTTAATTCATCTTTTACTTTATATCCTCTAATCCCATTGTTGTATAAACTAATCAAAAGTTTAGTGTCATCATACTGACAGTTTAATTCTTTTTCTATATAACTTTTTTTCATAAATATATTGTCACTGTCATTTTCAATACACTCTCTTAAATACTCTACTATTTTATCTAAATTCTTACTTCCTTTTTCTTCCATATAATTAAGAGCACTTTCTACAGAAAGCATTAGTATGTAACTTGGGCTTGATGTTTGGAACATTTTTATAAAAGTTTCTAGTCTTTCTACATCTACTCTTCTGCTGCAAACATGTACAGCCGAAGTTTGAGTGAGGGCCGGTAGAGTCTTATGCAAGCTTTGTATTACTATGTCAGCTCCAAGGTCTTCTGCACCTTTAGGTAGTTTCTTTGAAAATTTAAGGTGACCTCCGTGAGCTTCATCCACTATCAACAGGGCACCTTTTCTATGAACAATTTCTGCTATTTTTTCAATATTACTGCAAATACCGTAGTAAGTAGGATATGTAACAACAACTAACTTTATTTCATTTTCTTCTAAAGCCTGCTCCAATTCCTTTAAATCTAACGTTTTCTTTAACTTAAGGCTAGTATCAAATCCCGTCCAAATGAACTCGCAATCTAAATCTCCAATTATCAATGAATTGTAAACCGCTTTATGACAGTCCCTCTGTATTAATAATTTATCCTTAGGCATACTCTGTGATAAAATGGCAGATTGAATTCCTGAGGTTGAACCATTTACTAATATATAGCTTTTTTTTGTACCATACAAATTGCTAAGTCTGTTCTGAAGGTTTTTTATGATTCCTCTTGGATTATTAAGATTATCCGTGCCATCAATCTCGGTAAAATCAAATTTTACAATATCCTTGAAAACATCATAAACTACACTTTCTTTACCTTTATGTCCAGGCATATGAAATCTATGTTTGTCCTCTTCTATCTTTTTTGAAAGCTCTTTAAAAAATTCCAATATATTAATTCTCCTCGATTTTTCTTTCTAAAATTCTATTAATTCTCTCGTTAGGATTAAAAACAAATCTATATTTTTTATTATCTTTTACAAATTCACCAAACTTTGTAGTTTCTCTCGGTTCTCCATATATAAAGTAATAGGTATTTGATAGCTTTGGATCAACATCAAGCTCAGTAATATTCTCATACCTGGTAATGCTACTAATAGGAATTTCTAAAAAAATATTCTCTCTATTTCCCATCTTTCTACCAAAAGCTAAATATTTATCTGTTAATAAATAAATGTATACAGAGATTATTTTTTCTACAATTAAGTAAATTATTATACCAAAAACTATAACTAAAACAACGGATATGACATTTCGCATACTACTAAGATTATTTGTCAATGTTATTAGTATATTCAAAAATACAACTAATGCTATTCCTGATATAAACATAAATGTAAGAGATTTTCTCTTTTTTCTCAATATCTGTACAACGGCCTTATCTCTATTCACTCATTCGCCTCCTATTTATATCTGTCAAAATAATTGTCATCGTTACTTCTATATTCTTTTCCTTTAGCTTTTTTTTGTTTATTTCTTTTCTTAACTACCTCTTTATTTGTATGAATTGTTTCAACCCACAATATCATCATAAAAGAAGCAACTATAAAAACATATATTCCTAAAACAATATAACTTAACATATCACACCATCTACCTAAATTATTATATCATATTATACATTATTAATTTGACTTGATAAAGTATTTTCTACCTTGCTTTTTTCTCTAACTCAGATTTTCCAATAGCTCTGTCTTTCTTTTCTAATACTGAAGCAAATATTACCGAGACAAGAATTAATAGGCTTCCAATTATGTGATTGAAGAGCAGTATCTCTCCCAAAAGAAGAACTCCAACTACAAGAGATGTAAGGGGCTCAAATGTACTAATAATAGAAGCGGTTACGACGTTAACTCTCTCTAAACCTAATTTTATTGCTATCATCCCTACCAGAGTTAAAGCTGCAATTATTAAAACATAAAAATATCCTGTGAAATCAGCATTAAATGTAAAATTACCTGTAATTATACTTGCTCCAAAAAAAAGAAATATATTAGATACAGAAACGTAAAATACAAGCTTTAGTGAATTCATTTTTTTAAATACACCGCTGCCGACTTCAAGCATATAATATGCGTATAAAATACCTGAAAGTAATGCTAAAATTAACCCTAAAAGACTTATACTTCCGTCGTTTTCTAACCCAATAATTAAAAAAATTCCAACTAGAGCTAAAACCACAGTTCCCATCTTTTTGATGTTAAATTTTTCGTTATAGTAAAGAACTCCCCCAACCATTACAGCTAGTGGATAAACAAAGTGTATTGCTGATGCAATTCCAGTTGGCATAAACTTATAAGATAAGATTAATGCATAAAGCATACCTCCGTACCCAAAAAAACCTATTTTTACAATATCTAAAAACTTAGCATCATTTAACTTAAGACTTATACCTTTTCTCTTAATAATTATGTAAATAAACACTGTGGTAAAAATACTTCTAATAAAGATAAAGGTAGTTTCGTTAAATCCGTTTGCAAGTACTACCTTGGTAAAAAAAGGTAAAAATCCAAATATTACCGCTGCAGCTACTACATACAATAATCCTTTTATATTATCCATATATACCTACTTTTTTAATAGATTTTCGTTTTTTACACTTCTTAATTCAGCAAACTCCAAAATTTCCTTAACTTTTTTTACATCACTTTCTTTTTCAGCTTCAAGAGATTCATTATTCTCAATTTTCATTAAAATTTTGTCTAAAGATTTATAATCTATTCCTAAAGCATACTCATCATCTATTCCCGGTGCTATATCAGGACTGGGTTTTTTTGCTAATATTTTTTTTGGTATTTCTAAATATCTCCCTAAATCAAAAACTTGAGTTTTGTACAAATGCAAAATAGGATCTAAATCACATGACTCATCTCCCCACTTTACATAAAATCCAGTTTTTAATTCGGTTTTATTTGTTGCTCCAACTACTGCATAACCTTTTTTTTCAGCTTCTAAATACAGATAAGTCATTCTCAATCGATGTTTAACTCTATAATAAGCTAAATTTTTTCTATTTTCATTTCCTCCGGAATTTTTAAGGTCTTTTATATAAGGACTTTGTACATTTTCCCACTGTTTTTTTGCATAACTTTCCTGATATTTCCTTGGAAATATCTTAGCAGGAGGTTTCATCTTATATACATCCATCTTTCTTAATACTGGCGAAAGCCTAACTACCTTATAATCAATACCTAAGTGATTACATACTAATTTCGAGTCCTTTAAAGTATCTTTATAGGAATCCCTTTCAGGCATGAGCATACCAAATACCCTTTTGGTCCCTAAAGCTTTAACCAAAAGATCAGCAGTTACGGTTGAGTCTATGCCACCACTTATTCCTATAACTGCTCCAAAATATTTATATTTTTTAAACTCCTTTTTAATAAAATCAATAATTTCATTTTTAATTTCTTCCAATATAGTCACTCCTTGTAAGTTAGACAAATTACAATAATAATATTATCATTAATCACTAAAAATTTAAACAAAAATTAAAGAAAGGTTGCGTTTAAATACAAACGCAACCTTTAAAAAATAAGTTATATTTTTATTTATCTTTTATTTAACTCAGCAAATAATTCTTCATCAGTTGGTTCAGTTGATTCGATTTCATATGATACCCATGTTACGTTAATTAAATCATCCCAAGTTATGTTCTTAGATGAAATGTTTCCACCCCAAGTTCCACAACCAAGGGTCATAGACATAGGCATCCCATTTGTCCAAGCACCACTATTTGCAAGACATTGTGGTTGTCTAACCATAACACGACTTGTCTTAGTGTTTGATGATAATTCCATAACGTGATCTTCGTTAAAAGTATGGATACCACAAGAGTGTCCGCTTCCCTGATAACCAGTTATTTCGTTAACTCTATCTACTGCATCTTGGAAAGAAGAATATTTGAATAAAGTAGTTACTACTGATAATTTTTCTCCTGAGAATGGATGCTCAGGTCCAACCTTATCTTCTTCTACCATTAAGAAAGTTTTTTCTTCAGGTATTTCAAATCCAGCTATTTCAACTATTCTTTCAACAGGTTGAGTAA
>CAZNLP010000113.1:0-6513 GCA_964574015.1 uncultured Clostridia bacterium
ACTGCATTTGCATTTGCACCGGGAGTATTGAAAACCACAATTCCTTTCTCAGCACAGTCATTAACAGGAATATTATTAACACCGGCTCCGGCTCTTGCTACAGCTAATAATGAATCAGGAAGATCTACATCATGAAAACTGAAACTTCTGGTTACTATACCATCGATATCTTCAAGACTTTCAGACAACAGATTATACTTTTCTTTCCCGAATAAATTAAGACCTTCAGCGGCAATTTTGTTAAAAGTTGAAATATTATACATTTGAATCACTCCTTCTATTATGTAAAATTATAAATCATATTAACAAATATTAACAATTTAATCAAGGAAATGTTTCGTTTTTTCAAATATAATATTTTGCAATATTCTATTATATTTAATATAATAATTTTAGATTATTAAGAGAGGACTAAATATGGATAAAAATTATGAACTAAGAAACGATATAGTTAAGGTTATTGCAATGATTACTATGTTTATAGATCATTTAGGGTATTATATATTTCCGTACTACTTAAATGAATATTTCATAATATTTAGAATAATTGGAAGGCTGGCTTATCCTATATTTGCTTATTATTTAGCAATTGGATTTAAAAGAACTTCAAATCTAAAAAAATACATTTTGAGAATGTTTATTTTTGCACTACTTACACAAATTCCTTTTTATTATTTTTCCGGGCAACTTTTGTATTTAAATGTGATGTTTACCTTTACCTTAGGACTGATGATGCTTTATTTTTATGAAAGGAAGAGTCCTTTGTGGATATTATTCTTTTTAGGAGCTCAGATTTTAAATACAGATTATGGTGCTTACGGATTAGCAATAATATTAGTATTTTATCTTTATGGAGATGATTTCAAAAGATCTATTATGTTCTACAGCTTAGTTACAGGTTTGTATGTAGTTGTTAATGCAGTAGGATCTTCATATGTGAGCTATATTCAGTTCATACAGCTTTTTAGTATATTAGCTATACCTATTATATACTTCAAATATCCAATTAGCATTAGAATAAATAAATATATCGGTTATGGATTTTATCCGGGGCATATTGCATTGATAGTTTTAATCGGTAATCACATATTGTAGCAGGAGGAAATATGAGTACTAGTATCACACTTTATTTAGTATTACTTATTATTGGAGGGTTTTTAAGCTATAAAGGGCTAATACATGAAAAACTTATAAAAAAAGCAGGCAGTATACAGCTGCTCTTTTTATATATACTTATTTTTATAATGGGACTAAGAATAGGACTAGACAGAAAAATAATAGATGCAATATATTCTATCGGTTTTAAGGCAACAATATATGCTATAGTAACTGTGCTTTTTAGCGCAATTGCTGTATATTTTACAAGTAAATATATAATAAAATTCCATCCGAAAGGAGAAACTAAAAATGACGGTTAAAATAATTATAGTTCTTTTTGGTGGGATACTATCGGGGATGTTTATTTTTGAACCGGAATTTATGTCAAAAACGGATACACTTTTAGATATAGGTCTGTTCTTTTTGCTTTTCTTTGTTGGAATAGATATAGGCAGCAATAAAAAAGCCTTTATTCACCTAAAAAAACTTGGATTTAAACTACTTTTAATACCTATATCAGCAGCCTTAGGGAGTATTTTTGGTGGTTTGTTAACTGCAGAATTTTTAGGCATGAAGATTTTTGAAGGAGGAGCTATTGGAGCAGGATTTGGTTGGTATAGTTTATCAGCAGTCCTTATAGCACCATACTCATCAGAAGTAAGCACTATAGCGTTTTTGACTAATGTTATAAGAGAAATTATGGCAATAATGCTTATACCTCTTACAGCTAAGTATATAGGATATTATGAAACCATATCTCTTGGGGGGGCAACATCAATGGATACGACTCTTCCCATAATAACAAAAAATACCAACGGAGAAACAGCAGTCATAGCCTTTATAAGTGGTCTTTTAATGTCTATAATGGTTCCTATAATCGTACCTGTATTTATTTCTTTGCTGTAAAAATGTATAAAAAATAAAAAAAATGGAAAAAAACTCTTGACACAGAAATAATCGTGTTATATAATTTCATTAAATTGAATAATAAATCTAATGATTAAGAGAAGTAGATTTATTGGAAACCTTAAGCGAGCCAAAGTTGGTGGGAGTTTGGCAGGTGGAATTTAATCGAAAAGAGCTTATGAAGAGATTCTTTGAAACTGTTGGAATAGGAGAATCCGGTTAAAAACCGTTAAAATGAAAGAGATAAAGCTTAAGAAAAATTAGAGTGGTACCGTGGATAATATTCACCTCTTGTAGGGTGAATTTTTTTATTTTAACTGTACTAATAATAATATAATGACGTATAAATATACAAAAAGCTTTAACAAGAGTGGTAACGCGATTAAACGCCTCTTTCTAAGGGCGTATTTTTTTTATTAAAAAACAGGAGGGTAATTATGAAAAAAGAAAAAGTTGTACTAGCATATTCAGGAGGACTTGATACATCTGTAATAATACCGTGGTTAAAGGAAAATTATGATTTTGAAATAATAGCTTGTTGTGTAAATGTAGGACAGGAAGACGACATGACTGAGGTAAAAAAGAAAGCTTTACTTTCAGGAGCAAGCAAAATATATATAGAAAATGTTGAAGATGAGTTCGTAGATGAATACGTATTTGATGCAATGAAAGCAAATGCAATTTACGAAAATAAATATTTTCTTGGAACTGCGATAGCAAGACCCTTAATAGCAAAAAAACTTGTTGAAGTGGCAAATAAAGAAGGAGCAAAATTTATTGCTCATGGATGTACAGGAAAGGGAAACGATCAAGTTAGATTGGAAGCAGGAATAGCAGCAGTTGATCCTGATATTCAAGTTATAGCACCCTGGAGAATATGGGATATCAAATCAAGAGAAGATGCAATAGACTATGCTAAAGAAAAAAAAATAGAGTTGAAAGTAACAAAAGAAAAAATATATTCAAGAGATCAAAATCTAATGCATATAAGTCATGAAGGTGGACACTTGGAAGACTTGAATCAAAAACCTAAACTAGAAGAAATTTTGATGATGACAAAAACTATCGAAGAAGCAAAAGAAACTCCAGAAGAAATAGAAATTGAATTTTTTAAGGGGATACCTGTTAAATTAAATGGACAAAAACTTAAAGGAAGCGATATGCTTAAAGCTCTAAATAAAATCGGTGGAGACCACGGTGTTGGAGTAGTAGATATACTTGAAAACAGAATGGTAGGATTGAAATCTCGAGGAATATATGAAACACCAGGTGGATCTATTATGTACTATGCGCATAGTGAACTTGAAAGAATGGTATTAGAAAAAGATGTTCAAAATTATAAAGATTTAATTTCGAAACAGTATGCAGAACTAATCTACAAAGGACAGTGGTTCAGCGGGTTAAAAGAAGCTTTTGATGCTTTTATAAATAAAACTCAAGAAAATGTAACTGGCAAAGTAAAACTTAAACTTTATAAAGGAAATGTATCAGTGATAGGCATGGAATCAGCAGAGTCACTATACGATGAAGAAATATCATCTTTTGGATACAGTGAATTATACGATCATCACGATGCAGAAGGATTTATTAAAATATTCAGTCTTCCATTCAAGATTAAAGCATTTCAAAATAAAAAAAAGAGCCACGTAGATAAAGTAGCCAAATAAAAACTCTCCGTATAAAAACTTACCTCAAAGTTAGAGTATTCTAAACTTTTGAGGTAAGCTTTACTTTTTTATGAGTATTTTCAATTCATCAATTCTCTAAAGATTTATAAAAAATCACGCAACTTATAGCTACAGCTGCTACACCGAGTATTCTTATGATTTGTCTTATAGCTCCTCCGCCGTTAAAAATAAAATAAAGTCCTATAGCTATAGCAACTATATCTATAATCAAAGAAGTTTTGTCGTGATAAGACTTAAACTTAATAATATTAATTAAGTTATAAACACCGTAGATTAAAATCCCTATACCTGTAAATACCATTACTAGAGAAGGGAAAATAAAGATTATAATACCACCTATCATACCACCGATTAAGTATAATCTATTTAACCTCATAGTTGAATCTGATGATACGTAAAAAGATATTATACAAAATGCCACCAGTAGTACTGCAGCTAATCTAATACCTAAAAAACCTATAACCCCTGGAAATAATAAAAGAATTAATCCAATGATAAAAAGTACAAGACTAAAAATTCTTAAATGGTTTTTATCTCCATTGACACTAAAATTAACCATGTTAACACCTCCATTTAAAACCTAACCAAATTATATAAAAATAATATTTGAAAATGATTATTATCTCATTAAAATTTGATTAAAACTATATAGATATATCATCTTATATTATATTACGAATATAAACTACATTCAAATTAATTCTTTGAAGTAGTAAATAATTAGTAGTATAATAAAATTTATAAGAGAAATTGGAGGGATAATATGAAAGCAGAGATTTTATGTATAGGAACAGAACTGCTCCACGGAGATATAACGAATACTAATGCAAAAAACATATCTGCAAGACTTGCAGAATTAGGAATAGATGTATACTACCATAGTGTAGTAGGAGACAATCCAGATAGGATTAAAAAAGCCTTTGAACTTGCTTTAAACAGAGTAGACTTAGTAATTACAACAGGAGGATTAGGTCCAACTCAAGACGATATAACAAAGGAAGTTGCCGCAGATTACTTTAAACTGGAGATGGTTTTTGATAATGAAAGTTTAAGCCATATTGAAAACATATACAAAAAATTAAACAGAGAAATGACGGAAAATAATCTAAGACAAACCTACTTTCCGAAAGGTTCTACAATACTAAAAAACATTTGTGGGACAGCTAATGGATGTATAATAGAAAAATCCGGTAAAATAGCTGTACTAATGCCGGGACCACCTATAGAAATGAATACAATGATGGATAGATATGTAATGGATTTTCTAGAAAAGAAATCTGACAGTGTGGTAGTTGGAGAAAAAATAATTGTAACGGGGTTAGGAGAATCAACAGCAGAAACCTTAATAATGGATTTAATAAAAAGTCAAACAAATCCGACTATAGCACCCTTTGCAGGAAAAGGAAAGGTAGTCTTTAGAATAACAGCAAAGGCTTCAAATAAAGAAGAAGCTCATAAATTAATAGAACCTTTAAAAAAAGAAGTGCTAAAAAGATTTGGAGAAAATGCCTACCCTGAAAACGTAGATTCAATAGAAAAATTTGTATGTAAGCAGCTAATAGAAAAAAACATAACTATTTCTACAGCAGAATCTTGTACTGGAGGATTAATAGCTTCAAAGTTTATAGATTATCCAGGTATATCTAAGGTGTATAAGGAAGGATTTATTACCTACACAAATGAATCAAAAATAAAAAGATTAAATGTAAAAGAAGAAACTATAAAAGAATACGGGGCAGTAAGTAGAGAAACAGCAGAAGAAATGGCAAAGGGAGTAGCATCAGTATCAGACAGTGATATTGGCCTTTCTGTGACGGGAGTAGCAGGACCTGGAGGTGGAACTGAAGAAAAGCCCGTAGGTTTAGTATTCATAGCCTTGTACTATAATGGAAAGACCTATGTAATAGAAAGAAATTATCCTGGAGGAAGAAATATAATAAGGGAAAGATCAACAAGCTATGCTTTCGATCTAATTAAAAGAAAGATATTAAGTTAAAATAATAACAATGTTAATAAAAAATCAATTTTTTAACTTTGAAAATAGTATATAATAAGTTAAAATTAAAATAATTAATAAAAGGAGGTAGGGTAATATACCCGTAATATTATGAGTAAAAATATTAAAATATTAATAGCAGTTGTCATAATTGCTGCTGTGGCAATTGGGGGATACTTGTTAACAAGAGATGCACCCTTTGAAGAAGCTGATGCTTTTGATATGATAAAAACCTATTATCAACAAAGTATGGACGTTAAGTCTATAGATGAGGACGTTACCTTTTCAATGAGTATTGATAGTCAGGATCCAAATATTGGTTCTTTTCAAGATATACTTAATGAAGTAGAATTTCAGATTAACTTGAAGGAAACCTTAGAACCATTAGTAGTACAGATGGATATTGGAATAATGTATCAGGGCGAAGATTCTTTAAACATTGATATGTTTATCGACGATGAGAAGATGGTTTATGATCTTCCTTTTTTATACGACAAGGCATTTTATTTAACATATGAAGATTACAATGATTTTATGGAAAAGGCTGGAATGACTGGACAAACTTTAGATATGAATGAAATAATGGACGAAGCAATGAAATTTCAGGAGGAATTTTATTCCCTTGAAAATGTTGAAGGAATCGAGGAATTAGATTTTGAAAAATATGAAAATATAATGAGAGAAAATCTTGATGGTATTTTAATTAAAGGCGAAAAATTTGATGTAGTACTGAACAATGACGAAGAGGATACAGTTGAATGTCAAGAATTACTATTAACTTTTAATGATAAACAGGCTGTAGATTTTCTAATACCTTTATTTACA
>CAZNLP010000114.1:0-6502 GCA_964574015.1 uncultured Clostridia bacterium
ATAGTAAGAGATTACGAGATAATAACTTTATAATTTAAGAATATAAAAAAATAATCATTAAGAAAGGATGATATAGTGAAAAATCCAGTTGTAACAATAGAAATGGAAAACGGAAAAAAAATTAAAGCTGAACTTTATCCAGAGAAGGCACCTAATACGGTGAACAACTTTATAGATTTAGCAGAAAAAGGATTTTACAATGATACAATTTTTCACCGAGTTATAGAAGGATTTATGATTCAAGGTGGAGATCCTGAAGGAAACGGTACTGGAGGACCAGGCTATGGAATAAAAGGTGAATTTTCGTCAAATGGGTTTGAAAATGATCTTAAACATTCAAGAGGGGTTTTGTCTATGGCAAGGGCTCAAAATCCTAACTCGGCAGGTTCTCAATTTTTTATAATGCATGCTGACTCACCTCATCTTGATGGACAGTACGCTGCTTTTGGAAAAGTGATAGAAGGTTTAGCAGAGGTAGATAGAATAGCAGGAGTTAAGAAAGACTTTAGAGATAAACCAAAGGAAGATGAAGTAATAAAAGAAGTGACGGTAGAAGTCTTTGGAGAAGAGTATCCTGAACCTGAAAAAATATAAGTTTTAAAAATAAAACAAAACAGGACCTTTAAGAACTAAGGTCCTGTTTTGCTGTTTAAAATATTATTTTAATGGAAGTTCTGTGGGAAGTATAGTCTAATTAACTCTATCTTTCCAACAAAAACAATACTTTCAAGAATATATATTTCTGCATCAGCAGCTATGTTGATTATTTAAATGTCCTTTTTTTCTATATATCTCTCTAAAGCTTCTACATTAACACTATAAAGCTCTGCTTTTTCTTTGGATACTAAACCTTTATTGTAAAGCTCTGCAATACTTACATCCATACTAACCATTCCTTCAGATCGTCCTGTTTGTATAGCTGCTTCTATTTGAGGAACCTTACCACTTCTTATCATATTCCTTATGGCAGGAGTAGATATCATTATTTCAAAGGCAGGAACTCTTCCTAATTTCTCTGAAGGTAGAAGCTGCTGTGATATAACTCCTTCTAAAACTGTAGATAATTGAACTTTAACCTGCTGCTGTTGATTAGCTGGAAAAACATCTACTATTCTATCTATAGTTTTTGCTGCCCCAATAGTATGAAGAGTTGAAAAAACTAAATGTCCAGTTTCAGCAGCTGTAAGTGCTATAGATATAGTTTCATAATCTCTCATTTCACCGATGAAGATAACATCAGGAGCCTGTCTTAAAGCTGCTCTTAAAGCCATTTTATAGCTTTTTGAATCAATACCAATTTCTCTTTGATCAATTATGCTTTTATCATGACGGTGTAAATGCTCTATAGGATCTTCAATAGTTATAATGTGAGAGTCTCTATTTTTATTGATGAGGTCTATAATAGATGAAATAGTTGTAGATTTGCCGCTTCCTGTAGGACCTGTTACTATTACGAGACCTTTGGTTTTTTTATAAAAATCTAAAACAGTTTCAGGAATTCTAAGGTTCTTTACTTGATTAGACTCAAATCTTAAAACTCTAATTGCAGCGGCCATAGATCCTCTCTGTTTATACACATCTACTCTGAACCTGCCTACACCTTTTAAAGAAATGGAGAAATCTTTATCACCATACTTTAAATAGTCTTGATAATGTTCATCTACTTTAAATAATTTGATTATTAAACTTTCAGTTTCTTCAGGACTTAATTTAGGGTGATCTAATTTTACTAAGTTTCCATCTATTTTCAATGTAGGTGGAATACCTACAGTAATAAAAATATCTGATGCATTTCTATTAACCGATATTTTTAATAATTCATCTATATCTATCATTGAGTATATACCTCCACATTTTCAAAGTCTATATTTTCATATTCGAATTCTTTTGGCACTTCTTTTAATGTTAGCAAATCAAGATTTTTGCTCCTATTATTATATTTAAATTTAATTAGTATTTTCTTCCCTTTACTATTTTGAAAATTCTTAGTAATAATTATGCTGTTTTCCATAATATTTATTTCAGCATCGGGATCAAATTTTTCTAATTCATAAATAATTTTTGCTTCATCAGGAAAAGAAACATGTGATAGTAATGAATCTATATCTGACCAGTATGAATTTGCTTTTCCTGTTAATTCATAATAATCTACAGTATTAACAGCATTCTTTTGAGCCAGCTTATAATCTGAATGAGAGGACATCATAACCAGTAAACTAAATATTACGAGCATCATAAAGGTAAGTATTACTAAAATACTTGAACTGCCTTTTTTATTACTTATATATTTCATGGCATTATCTCCTCATTTATAGAATCTATATATAAACTGGTTTTAATAGAATGAATAATCGGATTTTTTTCGTTACTTCTGAAATACCCCTTTAATTTTACGACTTCAACTTTTAGATTATATAAAGATTTTTCTAGTTTTTCAGATTTTTCTTCAAGGACTATAGTTGTTCGAAACAAGGCTTCCTTTTCTTCATTTGTAGGACTCCAGTTTTCATCATATAGAGAAGATAGTGTAGTATTATCATTATTATTGATATCTAAAATCTTAAAGTTTTTTAGAGGCTTTTTTTCCCATTCATTTAATTTTATTGATTCAATAATATTATTAGTATGATATACGCTGTAATCTAAGTCTTCAGTTCTTATACCTACATCCTTAGAACTCATAAAAAACAGCAATATAAATACTCCTAATATAGCCAGAGTACCAACTGATATTATTAGTTCAACGATAGTGAAACCTAAATTATTTACTTTTTTATTTTTAAAAGATATAGGTAGATTCATAATTTACCACCTTTAGTTAGTAATCAGTGAAATGTAACTAGTTAGATTTTTAGTGCGTCCACCCTTTACTATTGAAGCTTCAAAGGATAACTTACGGCCGTTAATTATTTGAAAGTCAAGGGCATCAATTTCAACTAAGGTAAAACTAGCTTCCGGATTAAAACTACCTCCACTAACAACAATGGACTCCTTCATTTTACCATCATGTAAAAAAATTACAGTTTCGTATTCTACTGAGGAATAACCGTCTTTAATGACTAAACAATTCCCTTCAACTTCAGTAAATGTTGATATATAAACTGCATCTTCTTCTAAATTTTGTCGAACTTTTGTATGTATATAAGATTGAGCTACTCTAAGATTTGATCTATCTTCATTATTATTAATTATATTTATATAAGAGTCCGAACCGGTCGCTACAAGTGTTAACGTTGAAATAGAAAACAATATAAGAAGTACCATAACTAAAATAATTTCAGTCATTGTACGGCCTTTTGAATTATTTATCTTCTTCACGTCAATCACCTACCTTTTTTATAACTTCTATATTAGGAGCTATATTAGCACCATTTGTGTCGTAAAAATAAAAATACTGATTCTCATCTACTATTACACCATAATTTTCAGTCAAATATTCAATATCTGGAGGGTAACTTCCTTCTAAAGCATAGCATTGAACGGCTGCTTTAATAATTACTTTTTCTATTGCAGCACTTCTATCACCATCATTATTTGAAATTTTATCAACAGCTTGAAAGCTAACTAAAACAATAATAAATATAATTATAATAGTTATTATTGATTGTGAACCTAAAGACTTAATTAACTTTCTCATAAAAACACCTCTTTTTTAACCTATAGATGACATTATTTGGATCATAGGTAGCATTACAGTAAGCAAAATAACTCCAACTACAACAGATAAAATTATTACCAAAGCAGGCTCTATTGATGAAGTAAATTTTTCTGTAGTTCTATCTAGCTCTACTTTATAAATATTTGATAATTTAGAAAGCATATTGTCGACCTGACCAGATTTAAAACCCACTCTAAGCATTTGAATAAAAAGATTTGGAAAAATATCTGTATTTTTAAGAGCTTCTACAACTGAAGAACCTTTAGTTATAGAAACGTGAGCTTCTTTAATTTTTTCTTGAGCATAAGAATTTCCTATTAAAGGAGCTGACATTGATACAGCATCTTCAAAAGATATACCCGACTTGACCATCATTGAAAGTCCTTGTGCAAATTTTAATGCTGTTAATTTTTTATAAATTTTTCCTAAAAAAGTTGAATTAATTTTAAATTTATCGAAATATTGGTTTCCTCTTTGAGTTTTAGAAAAAACAATTAATAAAATTATAAATATTCCTAAAATAATAAGTAGTAAAGTACCAAAAGTTTGTAAAAACTTACTTAAACTAAATATAGCTGAAGTTGAAGCCGGTAAATCTCCACCTAAAGAAGTTAAAACTTCTTGAAATATTGGGAAGACCTTTACAACTAGTAAAGCTATTACAGAAGCCATTAGTATAAAAAGGATTACAGGATATACAAGTGCTTTTCTAATTTTATACCTTGTTTTTTCACTTTCTTCATAAAATTTACTAAGTTTTTCCATTTCTACATCAAGAGTACCAGATCTCTCAGCAATTTTTGACATTTGCACAAAATAATTTGGAAATACACCTAAATTTTCAAAAGATTCATGTAATTTTTTGCCGGACTTAACATCAGAATATAATTTATCACTTAATTTTTTCATTAGATTATCTTCCGATTCTTCTTTGAAAAGTTCTAACCCTTCTAAATATGGAATTCCTGATTTAAGAATTATAGAAAGTTGATAAGAAAATAATGATAACTCATCTAAATTTAATTTTTTCATAGATGTATTTTTATTATTTTTTCCACTCATAGTTTCCCCCTAAAGAAGTGAATTTATATTAATGTAAACCTTAGATTTTGGACAGTGAATTGATTTTCAATTATTAATATTTTACCACATTAATATGTAAAAACAAAATATAACTTATTTTTTATTATACTATAAAATCATATTTAAATGTTACAAATTTCTTAATAAATGAAAGTCATATAATTAAAACCTTTAGAATGCAAAGGGTAACATGATATGATATAATTATAAATACTTATATTGTTTCTTTTAAGCTTAAAATGAAAGGTGAAACTATGAATAGTAAATTAATAAAAAAAATATATATAATCATACTAACGGCGTTTATATTTATAGGATTTCAGTCTATAGAAGCCGAAGGAAATGAATTAAATTTTGACGGAAGTCAAAGCAACTGGGCTGAACCTGAATTACAGGAGGCGGTTGAATATAATCTAACCTATCCTAGTGTAATGAAAAACTTCAAAAAGGATATAACTCGTGAGGAGTTTAGTACCCTTGCTGTAAAGCTTTATGAAGGGTTAACAGCAGATAAAGCAACAGTAGGAACAGACCCCTTTGTAGATACTAATAACAGCGAAGTATTAAAAGCTTATAACCTAGGTATAGTTCAAGGTAAAAGCAGCACAATATTTGCACCTAAAGACTATATAACAAGGCAGGAAATAAGTGTGATGATTTTTAGAGCCTTGAAGGTAGCTATACCAGATATCAGCAAAAGTGTGACTGGAGATTTCCCTTTTTCTGATGCAGAAAACATTGCATCTTGGGCTTTAAATCCTGTAAAATTTGCTTATCAAAATAATATTATAAAAGGAACTGCTGGAAAAATTCTTCCTATAGACAATACTACAAGAGAGCAGGCAGTAGTACTTCTTAAAAGAACTTATGTTAATTTTAAGGATAAATTAAATCAGGGAGAGATACCAGAACCAGAATACTGCCAAGAAGGTTTATGTATTGACTCTTCAGATTTAAGTAAAGGATTAGTAAAAATAGGATACGCTGGAAAATCAACAGAAAAAGTTAAGGTTATGATAGAAAAAGGGGAAGGAAGATATGTTTACCCTTTAATACCAGATGGAAAAATAGTTGGGTTTCCTCTTCAGATGGGAAATGGAGAATATAAAGTAAGCGTATTAACAAATGTAGCAGACAATAGATATTCTTATTTAGATACAAAGAAATTTGATCTAAACATTTCAAACCAAAATAGTGTATACTTGAACTCAATACAGATAATCAGTTGGAATTCTCAAAGTAAAGCTGTTGTAAAAAATCAGGAAATAGTTGACGGGGAAAGCAGAATACCTGAGAAGATAGACTTAGCCTACGATTTTATAATTAACAACGTAAGCTACGATTACGATAAAGTATCTAAACTTCATCCGAACTACATACCTTATCCCGATCAAACCATACAGGAACTTAAAGGCATATGCTATGATTACGCATCACTCCTTGCTGCTATGAAAAGAAGTGAAGAGATACCTGTAAAACTTGTAAAAGGATATTCAACTCATGTAGATGGATATCATGCATGGAATGAAATTCTAATAAATGGTGAATGGATTGTTGTTGACACAACTGTAGATGCAGCTTACAATAAGGCTAATATGAATTTCAACTTTAGCAAGACTAAATCAAATTATACTAAGGTATACGAATATTAATTACATTACTTAAATTTAAAGATAAATTTGGAGGCAATATGAATAATAAAGATATAGAAAAAATAATATATGATGTATTTAACTCTTTAGAAAAAAACAATTTTGAAAC
>CAZNLP010000115.1:0-6474 GCA_964574015.1 uncultured Clostridia bacterium
TGCATACCTAAGGATAGAGGTCCATTTTTGTATTCATCACCGAAAGAAAATTCCATTTTGTTTCGGTATTCAATACTTTTAGGAGATGGTACAATATCTTCATATATATATTCGTCTTGTATTATATAATCTAAAATATCTTTGACTATGTTTGATTTATGTTCCAGCTGCATAGGATAAGGCATAGTTTGTATTAAACATCCTCCGCATGTACCAAAATGCTGGCAAAGTTTTTCTCTTTCATATGGCGCTCTTTCTTCTAATTTTACAAAATCTGCCTTTACTTTTCCTCTTCTTTTCTTAATTATTTTTGCAGAAACTATTTGTTCAGGCATAGTATTTTTTACTTCTATAATTTTATCTTCTAAATATCCCAACCCTCTGTTTGGAAATTTATAATCTTCTATTTTCAGCTTATATATTTCGCCTTTTTTCATTTATACCTCTCTCTTTAACTCACTATTTTATCTCTTCCAGCATCCTTAGCATCGTACATTAAGGAGTCTACTCTATCTAATAATTTATTTAGACTATCCTCTTTACTCACGCTTGTCAGTCCATAGCTGCAGGTTACAGGTACTGATAAATCTTCATTTTCTTCATATAGACTCAATCTTATTCTTTTAGCTAATTTTAACGACTCTGATTTATTTGTTTTAGGAAGGAGTATTACAAATTCATCTCCACCCCATCTTCCAAATATATCTGTTTCTCTTATTACGCTCTCTATTTTTTTTACAGATTTTTTTAAAATATTGTCTGCTTCTACGTGACCGTACTCATCATTAATATCTTTAAAATTATCGAAATCCAAAAAAATTATGGACAAGTCAAATCCGTATCTTTGTTTTAATTTTATCCATTTCTCCACTTCTCTATCTAGTTTGTTACGATTATAAATACCCGTTAGATTATCTACTTCCGATAAATATTTGAGTTCTAAATCACTTAGATACTTTATTCTCTGATGATAGTTTATTTTATATGATAATAAAAAAATTACCAGATGGATAATAGTCGTATATACTATACCTGCTATAAAATTCAGTGTTTCTATATCAATATTTTTATATGCTAAATAAAAAAATATAAGTTTTAATATATTTGATATTATAAACTTATTTATAAGCTTATTAGGTACAATATATATAACAAGTAGGAAAAGTATAATATCAAAAACCTTTATAAAATAATTCCAACTTTCTCCGTAGTTATTTATGATTATGAAATATGATATTATGAGAAGTGTTTGAACAGTTGATATTATATAACTTTGAATGTTATAATTTGAGATTTTATTAATACTAAAATATAAAATTATAAGAACAATAAAATTAATTAATCTGAATACTAATATGCGATGAAAATTAATTATATTATTCAATACCAAAAAATCGGGTACTATAAAAAATAGATACATAAACGATAAAATTATTATGAATCCTCTAAACAATTTCATATCCTTATTCATAGATTTTTCAGAAAATTTCTTTTCTAATTCTTTATCTTTAAACTCACAGGTAAGCTTATTTATTTCTTTGTTTTTATAAGCATTCATTATATTCCCTCTTTATTTATAAACTCTCGGTAATCTCTTATCCAACATAGTTAATATTTCGTAATTTATAGTTCCTATCATAGCTGCTGCTTCATCAGGTGTAGTTGTATTGTTGCTACCATCTCCGTAAATAGTTACTTCATCCCCTATTTTTATATTTTCAATCTCCGTTACATCAATCATTAATTGATCCATACAAATCCTGCCGATGTTTCTGCATTTTTTTCCTTTGTATTCTACCTCAAGTTTGTTAGATAAAAGTCTAGGAATTCCATCAGCATATCCTAAAGGTAGAGCTGCTACTTTTGTTTTATTTACAGCTATAAAGTCATGTCCGTAGCTTACTCCTTCTCCCGGTTTTATTTCTTTAATATTAGCTATCTTAGTTTTTAAATTAAAAGCCAGTTTAAGTTTTACATTTTCTAATATAACTTCTTCCGATGGGTAAAGTCCTGTAAGCATAATTCCAGGTCTTACCATATCATATTGGAAGTCTGGCAAATCTATTACAGCTGCACTGTTTGCTAAATGCTTTATCGGTATATCAATATTTTCATCTTCCAATCTTTTTAGAAAACTATCAAATATTTTTTTCTGTTTATATGCCCATGTTTTATCTTTTTCGTCAGACCTTGCAAGATGAGAAAAAATACCTTCTACCTCTATATTTTCCATACTATATATTTTTTTGACCTTGTTTAAGGTTTCTTCTGTAGGTAAAAACCCTAATCTGTTCATTCCCGTTTCAATTTTAATATGTATTTTAGCTTTTTTATCTGCTAATTTAGCTACATTATTAAGTTCTAATGCATGATTTTCATCATATATAGTTAAAGTTAAATTGTTTTTTAGAGCTTTTTCAAAAGAATCTTCTGGAGTATATCCTAACACTAAGATTGGAAAATTTTTAATCTTATTTCTTATTTCAATACCTTCATCTACTACTGCAACAGCCAACATATCTGCGCCACTATCTATATAAGCTTTAGATACAGGTACAGCTCCCAACTTATAACCATCAGCCTTTACTACTGTACATACTTTCGTTTCTTCTCTTATTCTTTTTTTTACTTCTATAAAGTTATGCACACAATTGTTTAAATAAACTTCTATCCAGGCCGGTCTAATTCCTTTCATATCAAACTCCTTAATCAAGTATTACTTCCTGTCCTTCTTCGAGGCCTTCAATTATTTCTATATAATCATCATTTTCTATCCCAACTACTACTTCTACTTCATCTGGTTCTCCATTCTCAAGTACCTCGACATATTTCTTTTCGTTTTTCTCATATATCGCTTCTTCTGGTACAATCAGTACATCTTCTTTACCAGCTATTTTAATCTTTAGGGTGATTTTAGACCCTATGATTAAATCCTCATGTTCTTTTGGTAAATTTACCTCTATAGTTACTCTTTTTTGTTCTATACCTAATTCAGAAAGCTTTGATTTTGCTTTAGGATGTATTTTTTCTATTTTCAAATTTTCTAATCTTAAATCAATATCCTTATTAAAAATTTCAACATCCATTCCTTCACTAATTTTTACAGCGTCTTCTACAATAAAATCTCCATATGCTCTTAAATTGTTTAACTCCTGTATTTCAAGAATTTTCTTCCCAGCCAAAGGAATATCTCCTTCAAATGTATCCAACTCAGTTATTATACCATCAAAATCCGAATATATGTTAAATTTATCTCTATTCTTTTCCAATATTTGCAAAGATATAGCTAGCCCTTCTATTTCAGCTTCATATTTATTTCTTACATTTCCTGATATTCCTTTTATTAAAAGATTATACTGGTTTTGAGCTATAGCTAATTGATTTTCCAGTTGTTCTAAAGCATTCTTAGATTCTTCATATTCTTTTTCTGTAGCAGCATTATTCTCATAAAGCACTTCCATTCTCTTTAGATTTTCTTTTGCAAATTCTAAATTATTTTTTATATTTTCAATCTCAAGTTTAGCTGTATTAATCTGCTCGAAGTCTGCACCTGCTACCGCTTCATTGTATGTAGCTTCAATAGCTTCAATCTGTTTGTTGATTTTTTCTATTTCTAAGTCAATAGTATTGTCGTACTCAAGGAGTAAATCATCTTCATTTACTTTATCTCCAATTTCAACATTAAGACTTGAAATTTCATTTGTACCATTTCCAAAATAACTTCTTATATTTTTTGAAGCTATTTCTCCTGTTTCCTCAATATGTTTTTCTATACTACCTTTTTTTACTTGAGCTGTATCGTAATCTTCTTCTCCAGTATTTCGAGTATAATAGTATGTTCCTACTGCAGCTACAGCAATTAATATAATTATACCTAAGATCAGTTTCTTTTTCATAATTAACCCTCCATTTATTAGGTTGTTCTGCTTTTTAAAGCTTCTATAAAATCAAGTCTACTGATTTTTCTATATGTTGCAAGTTGTGCTCCTGTTAAACATATTACAGTAAATATTATGCTTAAAATTACCTGACTCATACCAACAGGTAGGTTAAGAGTATAAAGGTCGGTTGTAAACATTTTTCCTAAATAATCAACAAATAAATACCCCAACGGAATTCCGTATATAATTCCAATAATTGACATAAGAGCATTTTCTTTTAAAATTATACCAAAAATTTCGTTTTTCCCAAATCCTAAAACTCTAAGTGATGAAAATTCCATCTTTCTTTCGTTTATACTCATTACCGACATACTGTAAATTATAACAAAGCCTAAGATACCTGAAAATATAAGCATATATATAATTGATATTATCATCAAATCTAAATATTCATAAAATACATCTCTCATATCCTGAGAAGATTTCACAGAACTGATATTTTTAACATTTTCTAAATCTTGTATTATATTTTTATCTGTATTAATAAATACGCCGTTTATTGTATTGTATCCAGTTAATGTTTTACTCATATAATGTAAATCCATATATCCATTAATACCTAAAGTTTGATTGACAACACCGGTTACTTCAATATAAGTATCTTCTTTATTTGGAATATAGTTGTGAACCAAAACCTTATCTCCTACATTTAAGTTTAATGAATTTGCCAGATTAGATGATAAAAGCATACCATTTTCTTCAAGAGGTACCTTGTTTCCGTATTCATCTCTAAAGCCATACATCTCAGTGTTTTTTTCTACACCTATTATATTTACAACCTTGCTCTCTCTTCCATTTATTAGTTCAAAGGGCATCTCCATATTTCCTTCAATAGTATCTACATCAGTTATCTTTCTCAAGTCGTTAACTACATCTCCGCTAACTGATTGGTTGAGAGTAATATTATAGTCCATTGTCATAAACTCACCGTAATGTACGTTAAACATATCGTCAAAAACTATCCACATCCAAAAAGTCATTATCATCATAGCTACGGTGAAAGCAGCTCCCATACTTATGAAAATAAACTTCTTCTTTTCTCTAAAGATATTTCTAATAACTATTTTCCAAGTAAATGTAACTTTATTCCAAATAAATTTAACTTTTTCTATAAGAATTCTATGACCGGATTTAGGTGTTTCTCTTCTCATAGATTGAGCTGGAGAAATTTTTAAAATATCTTTAGCTCCCCAAAGTCCCGCAATTGAACAAAATATGGATGATAGTACTACAGCTGTTACGATATTCATAGGATAAATCTGTACTTTAAGTAAAGGTATTGCAAAAAATTCAGTATACATAGATGTCATAAAACCGGAAAGTATAGTGCCAAGTACTGTTCCGACTATACCTCCTATAATTCCTATTACAAGAGCATATTTTACATAATGCAAAAGTATGCTTCTATTAGTATATCCTAAAGCTTTAAATATTCCGATTGTTGTTCTATCGTTTTTAACATTTTTAGACATCATCGCAGCCAGTATTGCCGCTGCTACTAAAAGAAATACAATCGGTACTGACCCAGACAACTGCTCTAAGCCTTCTATTTCTTGATGAAGCATGTTGTTGCTAAGTTGATTTTCTCTTTCTATAACTCTTCTAACGCCGTAGTTATCCCACTCATCTTCAATAAAGTCTTTAAACTTATCAAAATCTGTTCCTTCTTCCATTTTAAAAATTACATCATTTGAACTTTGAGAGAAATTAGAAATATTTTTTAAATATTCTTTTTCTATAAAAACTACTCCAAATTTTTCCGGAGTAGGCATAAATGACTGTTCATTTTCAACAAGGTAGGTATATTCCGGGTTAATTGCAATCCCAACTACATCTAAGTCATACTGTCTTCCGCTAAGCTGTATACTCATAGTATCTCCGACTTCTATACCTCTCGCATCGGCAAATTGACCCAAAACAATACATTCTTTTGGTCCAAGATTTCTTACGCCTTCTTTCATATATAATTTATTTATCTGGTTTTTATTTTCATCAACACTTATAGTTCTAACATTTACACGCTCATCCTCTGTAGAAGTAATAAGTGGTACATCTATTACTACTCTTCCTTCTGCATTAATTATCCCTTCTTTTCCTATTACATCAATAATTTCATTGTCCGGTACCTTAATTACATCTACATACATATCCGCAAAATTAGTAATCCCGTAGTATTCGTAAAGTGAAGTTCTTAGATTAGTAGAAGCATTGTTCATTGCAACAAAAATAAACAGTCCCGTTATTACTACTGAAATAATAGCTATAAACTGACCTTTTGAGTTTTTGATATTTCTAAGTAATCTAATATTTAACTTCTTCATTACCATTCAATCCTTTCCGGATCTAATGGATTTTCATTTTTATAATCTTCTGTTATTTTCCCACTTCTCATTTTTATTACTCTATCTGCTATTTCACCGATAGAAGCATTGTGAGTTATTACCGCTACAGTTCTATTGTATTCTTTATTAATCTTTTTTAGTACCTTAAGTATTGATTTTCCAGTTTCGTAGTCAAGAGCTCCCGTCGGTTC
>CAZNLP010000116.1:0-6465 GCA_964574015.1 uncultured Clostridia bacterium
ACTTTATTAGGATAATCTTTTTTAAGTCTAGCCATTGCTTCAAGGTTCTTTTCAAGAGGCTTGTCGGATATTTGTTCCATATTTTTAAAGCCAATGAAGTTTGTAGACTCTTTAGATGTATTGTCAAATCTTGGAGAACATTCGTCAGGTATATAAACACCTACAGTTTTAAAGACGATTCCTCCCCAACCAGCTTCAAGTGCTTTAGCACACATATCATAGTTGCTTCCTACTGGAGAAGATGATAAGAAAAATGGGTTTTCACATTTAACACCACAAAAATCTATTGATAAATCTTTATATTTAGCCATTTATTTCACCCCTTCTTTCCTTAGTGAAGTCAGATATTTATCTACTGTTTTAGCAACAACTTTTCCTTCTGCTACAGCTTCAACAACAGTATCTCCACCATTTACTACATCACCAACTGCAAATACATTAGGTAAGTTAGTTTCATAAGTTTCATCATCAGCTTGTATAACATTTTTGCCATCTAATGAAATTTTAAGATCTGCAATTTTTTTAGTGTCTTCTGCTACCTGTCCTATTGCAAATATAGCAGTATCTGCTTTAAGTTGTATGTAGTTTTCTTCGCTGTAGAATCCTTTACCTTTTACAGCTGTAAGTTTTCCGTCTTTTCCAACGAATTCATCAGGTGTAAATGTAAAGTCAAAGTGAACACCTAAGTCTCTTACATAGCATACTTCATCTTTGTATGCAGGCATTTCTTCAGGAGTACGTCTGTAAAGTACAGTAACGTTTTTAGCTCCTAGTAATTTAGCAGTAGATGCACAGTCCATTGCAACATCTCCACCACCCATTACTACTACATCATTTCCAATAGCTACTTTTCCGTCGTTTGGCTTAGCAGCTGCTAAGAAATCAAGAGCATTAGTTACTCCGTCTAAGTCTACTCCAGGTACGTTCAAAGTCTTTGGTTGCTGAAGTCCAATTGCTATTACATATGCTTCATAACCTTCTTTTTTAAGTTCGTCAAAAGTTACATCTTCCCCTACTTTAGTGTTGAATTTAAACTCAACGCCAAGATTTTCAACATATTTAACTTCATGATCTACTATATCTTGAGGTAATCTAGTAGGTACTATTCCGTAGGTTAATACTCCACCGGCTTTTTCGTTTGACTCAAATACAGTTACCTTATATCCTTCTTGTGCTAATTTTGCTGCAGTAGCCAATCCTGCCGGTCCTGAACCTACAACAGCTACTTTTTCTTTTGTTGCTTCAGGTGCTTCAAGAACCTGCATTCCTACAGTTCTCTCATAATCAGTAGCATATCTTTGAAGTCTACCTATTTCTATAGGTTTATCTATATCAGTTCTGCTACATGCTTCTTCGCAAAGTTTTTCGTAAGGGCATACTCTCGCACAAACTCCCCCTAAAATATTTGCTTCTCTGATAGTTTCAACAGCACCTTTAACATTTCTAAATCTCAATGAACGAATAAATTTTCCAGGATCTGTGTCTGCTGGACAGCTTGCACTACATGGTGCATCATAACATAAAAGACATCTAGCTGCTTCTTCCATTGCTAATCTAGGAGTTAAAGGTTTTAAGTGTTCCTCTAAATAATTATGCTTATCAGTCAACTTACATTCCTCCTTTAATTTTTTTGTAATTTTGAGTAATGAATAAATGAATTGATTATAATTGTAAAAAGCAAAAGTAAAGTTTGCTTTTTAAGCTAAGAATTAATCGAGTAAAATATCAATCCATACTATGATACATAATGGATGTGATACATGTTATATTATACTATAAATGTATAATATTAAAAAGGTAATTGTATGAATTTAATCAAACAATTACAATTATATAATAGAATTTTTTAGAATACCATGATAATTACAAAAAGTTACAAAATTATAAAAAATACTACTTATTGATTAAGATAAAGAAACATTATGATCGCAATTAAGCGACCATAATGTTATTGGAAATAATTTTATTCTACGTCGTCAACATAGTAAGTTTCAGGTCTTCTGTCTCTATAAAATTGCCAAGTGTCTCTTACTTCTTTAATCATATTAAGATCAAGATCTGCAACAACTAATTCTTCTTTGTCTCTGCTTCCTTGAGCAAGGATATTTCCTCTTGGATCTGTGAAGTAGCTTGATCCGTAGAATTCTCCCATTTCCCATGGTCCTTCAAATCCTACACGGTTGTTAGCACCAATGAATACTCCATTTGCAACAGCTTGAGCTCTTTGCTCTAATGTCCATAAGTATTCAGAAGTTCCTGCAACTGTAGCAGAAGGATTAAACATAATTTCTGCACCGTTAAGTCCTAACATTCTTGCACATTCAGGGAAGTGTCTATCGTAACAGATATAAATACCAACTCTTGCATATTTTGTATCAAATACAGGCCATCCTGAATTACCTGGCTTGAAATAGAATTTTTCCCAGAATCCATAACCATCTTTAGTTCCTACATGAGGTATATGGGTTTTTCTATATTTTCCAAGATAAGTTCCATCAGCATCTATTACTGCAGCAGTGTTAAAGTAAACACCGTCTAAAGCTTTTTCATACATAGGTACTACTATTACCATATCATGTTTTTTAGCTTGTTCCTGCATTAATTTTACAGTAGGTCCTTCTGGAATTGGTTCTGCCATATCATACCATTTCGTTTCTTGTTCGGCACAGAAGTAAGGTCCATCGAATACTTCTTGGAAGCAAAGTATTTGAACACCTTTTTCAGCAGCTTCTTCAATAAGCTTAATATGCTTATTTATAGCTGATTCTTTATGCTTTTCAATAGGCTCGTTTCCGTCAACATCGTGATGTGTTTGAGTTAGTGCACATTTTATTGTTCTACTCATAATCTAAAAATCCTCCTTATATTTTTTTTATATTTTATTGCATGATTAATAGGATGCAAAGGTTATGCCAAATTTTTTTTTGAAAAAAACTTAAAAAAAGATTGAATAATCGCGAATAATAGAATAAAATTAGGTTTGTGGTTATGAAAATAGCTAATATATATATATAATATAATAGGAAGAGTTTTAAAAGCTGAAAAAATTATTAAAATCAGGATATAAACCTTATATTGGTACTGAAAAACACATTTGATACATTATTGCATCAGCCCTGTAATTAATCGCATAGCTTTAAAATTAACCAGTAAGAAGACTTAAAAAATTTGCTTGAAATATAATCTTAAGTTGATAAAATAAAGATTCAATTTAGTATCAAAACATGTAAAGAAGTTTACATACTGAAAACACAGTAGAAACAGAGATAAAGTCATAAACCCCTTAAAGAAGATAGATACACAAATGCATCAAAAATACCGGGAAAACATTTGCAATTAGATTATTTATGCAATATATTATATTTATAGAGATTATTTTAGTAAATTCATTGTTAAATAATAGACAATAAACTATTTTTGGATGTAAATTATAAAAAAAAGTATTACTGGCACAGATATTGCAAATTTATTACTTGTTGAATTAAGAAAATTATTTAGCGACAACTTAGTTTTTTTTAGATGATTTTATTATACATATTTTAATTAATTTGTTAATTAGCACCACAAAATTACAGTGAAGGGGGCTTGGAAGTCTATAAAAGTCATTGATAAGTGGTGCATTAAATGATAATATATATAACACAAATCTAAATTCATTGTTTTATAATACGAAATAATAGAATTCTTATATCATGAATTTAGTAAAAATTTATGGAGGTGCAATTTTATGGAGAAACAAAAAACACAACGTAGAGTTAATGGATTATACGAGATTACTGAAAAAACTCGTGAAAATCTACAGGACAATGCATATTACAACGACGACTTAGCTCCAACTAGGCTAGCCGACAGAACATGGACTACATACAATGTAGCAGCTTTATGGGTAGGTATGTCAGTATGTATACCAACTTATATGATGGCATCAGGAGTTATGTCAGCAGGACTTTCTTGGTGGCAGGCAATTTTAAACATTATCATTGCTAACTTTATAGTATTGATACCGATGCAGCTTAACTCACATGCAGGTACTAAATATGGAATTCCTTTCCCTGTATTTGCAAGATTATCTTTTGGAATCAAAGGTGCACATATAGCATCTATGGCTCGTGCTCTAGTAGCAGCAGGTTGGTTTGGAATTAATACCTGGATAGGTGGTACAGCCCTTGACGGAGTTATGTCAGCTATAAGCGACGGCTGGGCAAACTGGCCAGGCGGAGTATGGGTAGCTTTTGGAGTATTTTGGTTAGTTAATGTAGGTATTGCTTATAAAGGACTACATGCAATTAAGGTGTTAGAATCATTAGCAGCACCTATACTATTCGTTATTTCCATAGGACTTATGGCTTGGGCTTATTTAGGAGTTAAAGCTCAAGGTGGAACCTTATTGGATATACTAAGTCTTCCAGCAACCTACGGCGAAGGAGAATTTTGGACAGTTTGGATGGGAGGATTAGCAGCAAACATAGCTTTCTGGGCTACATTAGCTCTTAATATTCCCGACTTTAGTAGATATGCTAAGACCCAAAAAGATCAATTTATGGGTCAGTTATTAGGACTTCCAACTACAATGGGTGCATTTGCATTCGTTGGTGTATTTGTAACAGGTGCATCAAGAATTATATTTGGTGAAATGATATGGGATCCTGTTGTAATAGTTGCTAGTATGGATAGTGTAATTGCTTCATTACTTGGAGCTTTTGGTATAGCATTAGCATCATTAAGTACAAATATTGCAGCAAACGTAGTTGCTCCGGCAAATGGAATATCTAACTTAAACCCTAAGAAAATAACATATAAAATGGGTATCATCATAACTGGTTTATTCGGTATTGCTATAATGCCTTGGAAACTGTTGGCAACAGCAGGTGCTTACATATTTGGTTGGTTAGGTACATACGGATTATTCCTTGGACCATTAGCAGGTATGTTTGTAGCAGACTACTACATATATCGTAAGAAAATGTTAGACTTAGATGATTTATTTAGAGGAGAAAAGAGTAGATACTGGTATGGAAACGGCTTTAACTATAAAGCAATCTGGACTTGGATAATAGCTGGATTCTTCCCGGTATTAGGAAAATTAGTACCATCACTTTCAATGCTTGCTTCTGCGGGATGGATGATAGGTTTTGTAATAGCTCTTATTATTTATCCAATACTTATGAAAAATGAAACAGAATCACTCATTACAGATGAAATGGATGCTAATATAACTGAAGTAGTTGAATAATAAAATATAATTAAATATAAAAAAGAGCTGGCTTTTATAAAGCTTCGCTCTTTTTTATAACTTATAATAAGTTGAGAAATTTGAAAAGGTTACCAAAAATGTTATAATATGTATGTATTATGGAACAATTTTTGCACTATAATATATTTATATGATAACAATTAGTTATAAACAAAATATAAGGAGGCAATAAAAAATGGATTTAATTATTAAAAACGGTACTATTGTAACAGCAACAGATACATACAAAGCAGATGTAGCTGTAAAGGACGGAAAAATAGCATTAATAGGACAGGACTTAGAATTTGACTCAGCAGAAGTGGTTGATGCAGAAGGTAAAATGGTACTTCCGGGAGGAATAGATGCACATACACATCTTCAAATGCCTTTTGGAGGAACTGTATCAGCAGATAGCTATGAATCTGGAACAAGAGCAGCCGCATGTGGTGGTGTAACAACAGTTTTTGACTTTGTTATACAGGGAAAAGGACAAGGTTTAATAGAAGCAGCACAGGGCAGAAGAGATCTTTGTGATCCTCAGGCTTGCGTAGACTACTCTTTCCATACAGCAATAACAGATTTAAGACCTGAAATACTTGATGAATTTGAAGCTTCAGCAGAATACGGAATTCCAAGTTTTAAAGTATTTATGGTTTATAAAAAAGAAGGATTAATGTCAGATGATGGTGTTTTATCCGAAGCTCTTAAAAAATCAAAAGAAACAAATACTTTAGTTGCGGTACATGCGGAAAACCCAGATCTTATAGACAGAAGAACGGAACAGTATTTAGCAGAAGGAAACACATCTGCATGGTATCACTACATGAGCAGACCTGAATTTGTAGAAGTTGAAGCAGTTAAGAGAGCTATACACTGGGCTAAATCCTTTGATGCACCACTTTATATAGTTCACCTTGCATCTAAAGAAGGATTGGACGAAGTAACAAAGGCTAAAGATGAAGGGTATGATATTTATGCAGAAACATGTCCTCAATACCTACACTTCGACAAAGAAGTATATAAGAGAGAAGATGGAAGAAACTTCGTTTGTTCTCCTCCTATTAAAGGAAAAGAAAGTCAAGAAGCTCTTTGGGAAGGAATTAAAAGAGGAGATATAGATACAGTTGCAACAGACCACTGTCCATTCATGAGTTATGAAAAAGACTGGGGTAAAGACGACTTTACTAAGATTCCTAACGGATGTATGGGAATTGAAAATATGTATCCATATC